>JADFDP010000049.1 GCA_018262835.1 Candidatus Aminicenantota bacterium | reverse complement strand
CCGGGCTTCCCCCTCGAGAATGATTTTCAGCTCTTCGGCATGGAAAACCATGGTTTGGCCGTGCAAAAAAACCGGGTCGCCGTCGGTAAAAAATTTCAGGTCGGCGTTGCCGCGGCAGGATATGCGGTTGCCCTGGGTTTCGAAGAGCAACTCACCGGCCTGCAATTCGATTTCGTCCTGAAACAGCTTGACATTGCCCTTGAACCCGGTCACATTGCCTTTCTCGCTCATTTCCATGCCGGAAGCGGCGACGAACACCGGCTTGGCCCGCAGCAGGACATTCTTTTTTTCCGGGATCAGCGTCGCCTTGACTCCCGCAGACGAACTCATTTGCTTGCGTTGGGTCAGGATCAAGAACTGGCTGGAATTGAAAATATTTTTTTTGCTTTTCACGCTGGCGGATTTGCCGGAAATATCCACTTTGCCCTGGGGGGCGTCATAGCGGAGGTGGTCCGCCGTGCCGCTCATATCGTCGGTAGAGAACGTGCATTTTTTTTCAGCCTGAATTTCGGCAAGAATGCCCTCCTTGGTATATGTAGCCAAAAATGAATCCCCGCTGACCGCGAGGCTGTCCTTGCCCCTGTGGGTCAAAGACCCCGGGGTAAGAGCCCGAATGGTTTCCACAACCTGCGTTTCACTGTTCATGGAAATCTGAATGTTTTCCGACTGAACCCCGCCTGTGCTTTCAGGGTCCAGCAGAGATATTTTCCCGTCGCCAATGATGGCTATTTCCTGCAGCCGGCCCTGCGGGTCATTGGACATTTTAATCCGATTGGCAGTGATTTCCCTGCTTTGCTGCCGGCCGTTTTCGGCAATTGCCTGAGTTTGGAAATAGCACTCTCCATAAGCTGTAGACCATTCCAGATGGGCGAAATCCTGGTCAAACTGCAGGGATATGCGGTTGCCGCGGATGACCGACCCGTCTCCTGCCACCTGCGCTTCCTGGTCCAGGAGCACCAGATTCTTTTTTTCAGCCAGCCGCAGGATTTTGGACTCGAAATGGTAGGCCTTGCCGGCGCGACGCATGACCCCGTTGGGCCTCAGCATTTTCACATATTTGTTCCTGATCAAGTAGACCAGGCCGCCCGGGGCCACGCCGGCCATGTCACGGATCTTGAAAGCCGCCTCCTCCTGGGTGGAAAGAACGTCCAGGTCTTTCAGTTCAAAGCTTTGGCTTGACAGAGTGAAACTGGGAGAAGATATCAGGGCGTTGCCCTGCAGAAAAAAATCATTGAAATCGTTCTTGGCATAGCCGGAATCGGCGGAGATGCGAATATCCTTGTCCAGCTTGTCGGCCTTGAAAATCGTAGCAGTGATTTTTTTCATGAACAACTTGTCGTCCCCTTTTCGCTGGGACTCCAAGCATTTTATTTCCAGTTTTTTTTCGTTGTTCTTGTTGAAAGCAATATAAGTCAGATTGACGCCTTCAATTTCTATATTGACCGGTTCCTTGGCGCCCTTGCTTTTTTTCATCTGCAGCCAAAACATCAGCGACAAGCCCAGAAACAGCACGATCGCCGCGGAAAACAAGAAAAACGGTTTTTTATTCCCTCTGATCCATTTCATCTTTTTTTCAAGTATTTCCGCAGATGCCAGATAAAAACAGCCTCAAAAGCAATTTTCCCCCTTGATTTTTATTCCAGGCGGCTCAGGGGCCGACGTGGATCATCTCCTGCTCATCGCCGTACTCTTCCAGCCGCTCCAAATTGCTTTTTTCCAGCTCCAACAGCTTGAAGTGCCCCATCTCCATCATGGAAAAATACAGCAGGAGATTTTTCTTCTCGGCATCATCGCCAAAGAGATCGGCCAGTTGCAGGTAAAAATCATGGGCGGCCTGCTCGGCATTCATGGCCTGGGCAAAGACCTCGCTGAGCGGGACGCGCTCATCGCGGAAAAGGATCTCGGGCAGGGGCACCACCGGTTTTTCCGGAACGACCAGGGCCAGCTTGGGAAAGCGCTGGCGGAAAATGTCCTCCAGCGCCCGCTGGTGCTTTTTTTCTTCCAGGGAGAGGAATTCCAGGCGTTCCTTGAGGAAGGCGTTTTTTACGCGCAGCGCCACGCGTGCATAAATTACCTGGCTCTCAATTTCGCTTTTCACGGCGGCCAGCAGCAGGTCGGCCAAAGCGTATTTTTTCAATTCCATATCTTTCATCTTTTCCTCCATTGGCGGCGGCCGGATGGCGGACGCGGCTCAATAATTTTCAACCCATACTTCGAAATATTCCTGGGGGTGGTCGCAGACCGGGCACTTCTCCGGGGCCTGGCCGGCCTCGATGATCTGGCCGCAGACGCGGCATTTCCAGAAGACTTTGTTATCCTTGCGGAAGACCTTCTGTTCCTTCACGTTAGCCAGTAGCTTGCGATAGCGGGCCTCGTGCCGCTTCTCGACCAAGGAGATGGCGCGGAAGGTACGGGCGGCGTCGGGGAAGCCCTCTTCGTCGGCGATGTCGGCGAATCCGGGGTAGAGGTCCGACCACTCCTCGTGTTCGCCGTTGGCGGCATATTCCAGGTTCTTGACCGTGGTGTCAAAAGCCACCGGGTAGGAGGCTTGGATCTCGAGCGGCTCGCCGTTCATGGCGGCGACCAAATGCTTATAAAAGAGCTTGGCGTGCATGCGCTCGTTCTCGGCGGTCTCCAGGAATATCTCCTCGATCTGCCTGAATCCCTCCTTGCCCGCGGTTTTCGCGTAAAAAGTGTAGCGCATGCGGGCCTGGGATTCCCCGGCGAACGCCTTGAGCAGATTTTCAGCCGTGCGGCTGCCTTTGAGTTGCTTCATGATTTCTCCTCCAATACCCGTTATTGTAGCTTTTTTCAGCCCAAAGTCAAGGCGCAAAAACCATGCCTTGCTACTTGAAAGCGCCGGCGGAAATGTCCGGGAGCTTTTCCCAATCGGCACCGCGGCGGACGATCAGCGGCGGCATCACCGTGACATCGACCAGGGTCGAGCCCGGCGACGGCGGCAGCACTCCCCCGTCGATCAGCAGGTCGAGGCCGGGGAACTCGCGGGCGATGCGCTGCGGGTCGTTCAGCGGCGGCCGGCCGCTCAGGTTCACCGACGTGCTGACCAGGGGAAATCCCAGGGCGGAGATCAATTTCAGCAGCGGCGGCAGGCCGGGAATGCGAATGCCGATGCGCTCACTGTTCTTCAACAGCATGGGATCGATGGCCAGGGCCGGCTTGAAAAGGAACGTGAATTTCCCGGGCAGCAGTTTTTTCAAGCGGGCGCGAAAAATGTCCGGGACCTCCGCGACGAGCGATTCCAGCATGGCCAAGTCGGCGACCGCCAGCGAATACGGCAGGTCACCGCGCTGCTTCATGGCGTCGATCCTGGCGATCGCCCGGGTCGAGAAAAAATTACCGCCCAGCCCGTAGAGCGTGTCGGTGGGATAGGCGATCACGCCGTCCGCGCGCAGGCAATCGCTTAATTTTTTAAAATTGTTGGGGGCAAAAATATCGGCAAAGGGAACGATGATCATGGGTAAAGTAGGAACGGCCGGACGGACTCGGCATAAACGGAGATCTCGCGCTCAATGTCATCCCGGATCCCGGCGAAAGGAACATTGCCGTCGATGGCCCTGCGGATCACGTCCGAACCGCAGATCATGTCCATGGGCGGCCGGCGGAATTCGAATTCGTAGGGAGGTTCCTGCCAGCGGAATTCTCCGGGGTGCCGGCGCGCCGCCTGCCGGATCAATTCGTAATACGTCTGGAAGCTGCGAAATTTTTTTCGGTCCGCCACATGAATGAGCAAGCCGCAGCACACCCGGCCGGCGTGCTTGGAAAATTCGGGCTTGAAGAACATGGGGACAAACTGAGCACCGGGCAGTTTCAGCCGCCGCAGCTCTTCCGCCAGGCCGGCGGGATCGATGAATGGAGCGCCGGCCAGCTCGAACGGGCGCGTGGTGCCCCGGCCTTCGGAAATGTTGGTCCCTTCGAGCAGAACGGCCCCGGGGTAGACTATGGCCGTAGCCGGGGAGGGCATGTTGGGAGAAGGCAGGGTCCAGGTCCCGGAGAAAAATTCCTCACGCGACCAGCCGCGAGCCTGGACCACGGTCAGGGGAACGTCCAGGCCATAATAGCTCAAGGCGAAGGAAAGGAATTCGCCCGCCGTCAGGCCGTGGCGCATGGGAACCGGGAGTTGGGCGACGATGCTGAAATGGTCGGGGCGGCACAGCGCGCCCTCGAGGTCGCGGCCGTTGAGCGGGTTGGGACGGTCCAGGACGACCACCTCGACGCCGCGCCCGGAAAGCCAGCGCAGGAGCATGACCAAGTGGTTGACGAAGGTGAAGACCCGCGTGCCCACATCAAAAGGATCGACAATCAGGAGTTCGACCCCCGCCAGCCAATCTTCCTCGGGCAGAAGCTTCTCCCCGTAAAGGCTGCGCACCTCCACCCCCCCGGCGCTCCAGAAGAACGAGGGCGACGGGATCATGTTGTCCTGCTTGTCGAGAAAAAAACCGTGCTGCAGCGACCAGATGGCTCGCAGGTTGGCGCCGGCCAATCGCCGCACCACTTCATAGCCTGGATTTCCGCTGCCGTCGATAGTGGCGCTGCCCGTGACCAGGGCGCAAGGGCGGCCGCCGACGATCTTTTTATAAACCTGAGGCAAAATATCCATGCCGTTCAATGCTTTGGGCACATGCCACTCCTTTTTTCAGTATATCATACGCACAAAAAATCAAGAATGGGCAAAAGGCGAAATCTCCCGGCCATCGGCATGCGCAGGATGACATGGAAGCCTTCGGAGCGGCCATGGGCGCCGACGGCAATGGACGGTCCCGGGCATTATCTCGCTTGCGGTTTTTTCCCACCGGCTCGAATATCCGGACGGCGCGGATTGAGCGCCTTGCCGGTTCGGATCCTCCCGTTCAATTCGAAAAATGAACTCGGTACGGCCTTGAATGCCAGGACCTGAGTCCTGCTTTCCTTGGCCTTGAAAGAGATGTCCGGCAGCAGCGGGTAGCGGGCCCCAAAATAGGAGTTGAACAGAAGGCGGAAGGTGTTGACAGGCGAAATGGAATTGTAAAAAATGGACTTGTCCTTGCCCGGGAAAAGGCAGGCGTTCAGAATGCCGAACTGGATGAAGTTCTTCAAGGAAGGCCTGCGCTTCGGTCTGAAGCGTGAGAGGCTGTTGACCGGCGTCTCCGATTTGCCGGGCCCTTCATCCGACTGGATGATGATGACAGGCGATATTTTGGCGCGGGACTGGATTACGGCGACCAGCTCCTCGATCCTGCGGTTGAGGTAGCGGACCTGATCGGCGTACTTCTGCTCCACGGGACGCCGGATCAGGTCGTCCACTTGGAGAACCTCTCCCTGAGGCCCGAAAACAAAAGGGCTGTGAGGAACCAGCATGTGCAGAAAGACGAACTTGGGCCCGGGCCGCTCCGCGACCTGGAACAGCTCACGAAACTTTTGCAGCACACTCTCCCGATGGCTGTACTTGGAGAGGCCCAAGGGGGCCAGGGCCGTGATATTGAGAAATTTCAAGGTAAAATCCTGAGCCAAATTGGTCAGTTTTGCCCCAGGGTAGTTGATGTCGGCGAAACGGTTGACTTTGGTCGGTTCATACCAAGAACCGAGATGGATATACGTGTAACCCAGGCCTTTGAGCAAACGCAACACGCGGCTGTTCTGCAGCATTCTATAAATCACCCGCTTCTGGACCGGTACCTGGCCCAACAAATCCGGCACATAATCCATATTCAGAGTGCCGCATAGAGAAAGATAAGTGCCAAAAAGATTGCAATGGCTTTGATCGGCGACAAAGAACCCCTTCTCCCGAAGCATTTTGTAAAAGGGATCATTGTCATAATCAAAAAAACGCGCCAGGTTTTTCTGGCTGGCGTAGCGATCGAAGATCAGATAATAAATATCGGGAAGCTGGTCGGAGGGAATAGCCATCTGCCGCACCAGGTTGCGGTCCTCGGCCTCGTCTCTGATCCGCGGAGTGAAGGGGTTTTCCGGCAGCAGATGAAACGAGGCGATCTGCCACAGGGGAAAAAGCAGGAGAACGGCGACAAAGACATTGAGCGCCACCGTCAAGGTATTCAGGCTGCAGCGGCAGCGAATGATCCAAAAAGCTACAGCCAAAAACAGGAGGCCCCAGGCCCAAAGGGTCCACATCGGCGCATAGACGGCTTTTCTGACCATTTTCGGAAACATGCCGCTGAGGATATGGCCGTAGGAAAAAAACATGAAAGTGAAGACAAAAGCGAGCAGCCCGGCCTTCTGGCGATCGCGGAGCAGCCGGCGCAACGGCAGCCAGAAAAGGGTGGTCAGGAACAGGCTGGCGGCCAGCGGCACCGGCAGAACAGCGAGGGTCACCTCCTCGATGTTGTAGGTAAAAAGAAACAGGGCGGGAAACAGGGCAAACAGGAAAGGATAGAAAACCCGTTTCGCCTTGGGTTCAGCCGCGGCCGTTTCTGCTGCGCATTGGGGAATACGGGCCGGGCTGCCGGAATGACTAGCGGCATGAGCTGAAAAACGTTTTTTCATGGTTCATCTCTATAAAACTTCCTTCTCGGGAACTTGATCTCAAGAGCGATATGACGATTTCACTTGTTTAGAATGACCACGCCGTTGCGGGTAAAAATCCTCCCGGAAGGCCGCCACGATTCATTCAGCCAGCCAAACCCCGACACGAAGTATTCCGTCATGTCTCCATAATAGGAAAATATATCGCGCCCGGCGTAAGTCAGGAAACGCCGTTCCCGCCTGGCCGAATCGTCGAGCGCCTGCATCGGGATCCCCGGCGCCTGGACCGGCAAGCCCAGATCCGAGAACACGGTCGCAGGCACATCGCCCAGGGAAACCGGCGCATCCGATACCCGCATTTCGCCGCGGGCGGAATGGAGCTTGATCAGCACCAGCGGCATGGCTGAGATTCGCGAGGCTTCGGTGACCGCCTTGCCGCCGTCCCCTTTCGGCATTCCGGCGCGCAAATCGAATACCTGCCCCTGATGACCCGCGCCGTGGTCACCCAAAATAACCACGAGCGAATCGTCGTAGATCCCGATTTTCTGCAGATGCTCCAGGAAGATGATCATCAGTTTGACGGCCGCGGTCGCGTATTTTTTGAAATTCACCCGGTTCACCGGCATGGATTGGTACCTGAAGTCTTGATCGAGGACCAATGGGATATGCGGGATCATGAGGTGGTAAAACTTGAACGCCCCCTTGGCATCGGTCGTGCGGGACTCGAATAGCATCTGGTCGAAAAACCGGATGACCGGGCTCCCCCTGTATGTCTTTCGGGAAAAAAGCAACCGGCTGTGCCGCTTCCTCTTGGCTCCGGTGCGAATGACCCGGGTCGAATGGATCTTGCTTGGCCTCGGTTTTCTCAGGATTTCAAGGCAGTATCTTTTAAACAGCCAGGCTTGATCGTTGTACACGCAGGGCTTGATGAAATGGGGCAGACAACGGAACAGGGAGATATCATAAACCTGGGCGATGCCAAGAATTTTTTCGGCCAGCGGCACACCCTTGATGAAATTCGAAGCGATTTCGTTGGAATAATAGAGACTGTAGCTGACATCGGGATAGATATCCACATTCCAACCAGCAGACTTCAGGACATGGGGGAGCGAATCGGACATATAGGCGTCCCTTTTCCATTGTTCGAACGGAAGGGAATTATCGTAAAATTTTCCGGTCAGCATCAAGGCCACTGACAATTCGGTAGCCGGATAGCCACTGAGAGAATTGCGGTAATAGGTGAATCCGTCCAGGGCCTGACGCATATCGGGATTCTCCTGGATGATCTCATTGAATACGTCGGTTTGAAAGGAATCAAGGATCACCATGATCACGTTCTTGCTTTTCGAAAAAACGAACTTGTTCGTGATGTCCACGGTGTATTTTTGAAAGCTCGGCGTCTCCGGTTGCTTGATGAAAAGGAATGCGCCGTAAACCAGCTGAACAAGGATGAGGATCAGGCAAACCTTCCTGGCGATCCGGAGAACCCAGGGCGAGAAAACGAACGCCGCCGCCAGCAGCCCGATCCAGATGCCGCCGTCAATGTATCCATTGAGTTTCAGCGAGGACCAGGGGATGTAACGCCCGTCCAGGGGGCCGTAGTTCCACAAAAGAAAATTTCCCTGCAACCAGACCAGCAAGGCTGCGCCAAAAAGAAGCGCGAGCCCTTTTTCCAGAAAACCAGGGCCAATCGCCCGCAATGCCAGGAAAATCAGCCGGAAAGCCAGCGCGGATACCAGGAAAAGGCATGATCCCACAAGAAGCAGGTCCAAATAACTGTTGGTAAATTCAACGCTATTGGTGAGATAGACGGTGCCGGGACCGAAAACAAAGAGTGTTAGCGCAAAGAAGGCGATCACCGGCAGAATGGGATAATTTGCTTTGTTCATTGGGGTGATTTTAATCGAAAATCCCTCCTATTTCAACCAAAAAAGTTTTTTTGATGCCTACCTTATAATCAAACTAATTTTCTGCCTTATTGGCATTGCAGTCTGTGGAGCTTGCCGCTTGGCCATGAAAGGGTTGCCTGAGCTTTGCTGTTTTATTGGGGAATTACCGCAGTGGAAGCGGTGATTTTTCCATTTTTGCTTTCCTGTCATGCACTGGCCGGCAGGCAAACGTTTTTTATTGCACCCCAACCTTTTTTCTGCTATAATCATGCCTCCGGGAGGATACGTGCACAATCTAAATGGAATCGACAGCAAGTTCAGACTGGCCATATTGGTCGCCCGCCGCGCCAAGCAGCTCATCGGCGGCGCCAAAAGGAAGATCGAGATCAAAACCGACAATCCGCTGACCGTGGCCATGGAAGAATTCAAGCAAGGGAAAATAGATTTTAACGTGCTTTATGAAGAGCCGTCCCTGTTCGGCGAAGCCGGCATGGAACCAGAGGCCGGGACAGGCGAAACCGGGCTGACCGGTGAGATGGTCGACGGCGAGGCCGCGGACGATGCCGAGGATGTCGAGGCTGAGCCCGAGACCGAGACGGAAGAACCGCAGCCGGAACCCGAACCCTGAGCCGACGTCAGTGAATGAACACCGCCATCCGATCGCCCAACTGGATCGGCGACGGGATCATGTGCCTGCCCGCCATCCGGGCGTATAAAGAGCATTTCCCGAAAGAGCACCTGGCAGTCGTCGCCAAGCGCTATCTGGCTGACATTTTTCTGAACATACCCGAAATCGATGAAATCATCCCCATTCCCGACCGCTGGTCCGCCGCATCCTATTTCGCCAGCCTGAGAGGGCTGAGAAAAAAGCATTTCGACCGCGGCATCCTGTTCACCAACTCCTTTGCCTCAGCCCTGTTCTTCTCACTGGCCGGGATCGGATTCCGCAGCGGCTATGACCGCGACGGGCGCGGCTGGCTGCTCAGTGACAAAATCCCCTTTGCCCAGAATCTCGAGCACCATCAATATTATTATCTGAATTTGGTGGAACATATCGCCGGAAAAAAGATCGGCCCCTGTCATCCGGCCAACCTGGTCATTTCCCAAGCGGAAAACGAGTGGGCGGCGAGCTGGCTGGAGAAACAGGGCATCGGCGCCAAAACTCCCCTTCTGGCTGTGGCCCCGTCCGCAGCCTACGGCAGCGCCAAAACCTGGCCGCCCGAACGTTTCCGCCAGATGATCGGCATTTGGCAGAAAACCAACCCGGATTGCTCCATCCTGCTCCTGGGCGGCCCGGCCGAAAAAGACAGGATCACGGCCATGGCCGACGGGCTGCCCGGCCGGATCATCAATCTGGCCGGCCGTCTTACTTTGCGCCGGGCCATCGTCATCCTGGCGCGCTGCGGACTGTTTATCGGCAACGATTCAGGGCTGATGCACGCCGCTGCTGCCCTGGCCGTTCCTCTGGTGGCGATTTTTGGCCCCACCGAGCCTGGCAAGACAGCCCCGCTCGGCGAACCGTACCGCCTGCTCTATCACGGCGCGGACTGCGCACCCTGCCTCAACCGCGAATGCCCGGCCGATCACCGCTGCATGGCCGCCGTCAGCGTCGGCGAGGTTCTGGCCGCGGCCGCAGAACTCTGGAAGCCATCCCCTCCCGGGGCGAAATGAACCAAGCGGTTTTTTTGGACCGCGACGGGACTCTGATCCAGGACCTCGGCTATATCTGTGATTTTTCCCAAATCGGCTTTTTTCCCTTCGCCGCGGATGCCGTGCAAACCATGAACCGGGCCGGGTACCTGGCCATCGTGGTCAGCAACCAGTCGGCCGTAGCCAGGGGCCTATGCAGCGAATCGCAAATAATTGAAATGCACCGGCGTCTGCAAAACCATTTCAAAGAACAGGGAGCCGAGATCGCCGCTTTTTATCACTGCCCGTTCCTGGCCGACGGAAAAATCGCCGCCTACCGCCTGGACAGCCCCTGGCGCAAACCGGCCCCGGGCATGTTGCTGCAGGCCGCCAGTGATTTTGACCTGGATCTGGACCGTTGCGTCATGGTCGGCGACAAGGCCGATGACATCGAAGCCGGGAAAAGGGCCGGCTGCCTGACCATTTTGGTGCGCAGCGGCCAGGGGAGAGCCAGCGAAGCCGCTCTGGCCAGGACCGGGCCGGCCCCCGATCACACAGCAGACGACCTCCTGGCCGCCGCCCGGATCATCGCGACCTTGTCTCCGCCCGGAGTCGAAAGGGATTGAAGCCACTGCAAGAAAAACCGCGGCCGGCTGTTTAATAAAAATATGGATTTACAGAATATGACCGATGATGAGATTATTTCAGCGGTTCTTGCCGGCCGCCGCCAAGATTTCGAAATATTGATCCGGCGCTATTCGGGCAAGATCATCCATTTCATCACCCGCATGACCCAGGACCGGGATGAAGCCCAGAGCATCGCTCAGGAAGTTTTCCTGAAGGTCTTCCAGAACTTGCCATATTACAGGAAAGAAAACAATTTCTCGGCTTTCATTTTTAAAATCGCCAAAAACATGACCTTGAACTGGCTCAACCGGGAGAAGCGCACCGTTTTCTTTTCACGCCTGCTGCAGCGGGAACTGGATAAAGCCCATTTCCGACAGGAACCGCCACGGTATTCTCTTCATGATCCAAACGAAAGAGAAATCGAAATCACCCGGAATTTGCTGCTGTTGCCGGAAGAACAGCGCCTGGCCCTGATCCTGAAGGTTTACCTGGAATTTTCCTACAAGCAGATCCGGGAGATCACCGGCTGGTCGATCCCCAAAATCGAAACGCTCATATCGCGCGCCAAAAGCCGGCTGAAAAAAAACATCGGACTGCAAGAAAGAAGCCGGGAATTTGTTTTAAATGCGAGGAAAAAATGAATTGCAAAAAAGCTTCCCGATTGCTCAGCACCTACCAGGACAGGGAACTCAATTCCGCCCTGGAGCAGGAAGTCGAACTCCACTTGCGGGATTGCCGCGCTTGCCGGACCGAATGGCGCGGGCTGCAGGAGCTGGTCGGCAGTTTAAAACTTCTGCCGCCGCCGGCAGCCGACCCCCACTTCCCGGCAAAGGTCATGGCCGGGCTGCAAGTCAAAAGGGCCGGGAAATTCCGCCTGCTGCCGGCCGCGGCCTATGCGCTGGTTTTTCTGACCATATTCCTCAGCGGTTTTTTCCTTCAGCTATCCTTTGACAGCGCGGCACGGACCGAGAAACCGCAGGCCGCGACCTTCACGGCCGTGCTGCTGGAAAATCAGGGCCTCCGGCTGCAGGCGGTCCATGACAACACCCTGATCATTTTTGCGTGGTGATCATCTTGAATAAAAGCAAAATAGTGATCTGGTTGTTCACCGTTTCCCTGGCCTTGAACCTGGCATTCCTGGCGGCGATTGTTTACAACAAGGTCGGGCCGCACCGGCCGGCCCCGCCGCCTGTCTTTAAAAACGATTTCGGCCTGAAAGCGGACCAGGAGACTCAGGTCAGCGAGATCGTGCGCAAATTCAAGATCAATTCGATCCTGTTCAAGGAAGACATACTGGACAAGCGCGTGGACATCGTCGAAGAACTCGGCAGCCCGCTGTGCGACGCGGAAAAGATCGCCAAAAAGACCGAAGAACTGAACCAGCTGGAAAATCAGCTGAACCGCGATTTCATCGCCGCCCTGCTGAAGATCAACGACATCCTCGAACCCGACCAGCGGCTGAACATGATTTATCGCCTGAGCCGCAACTGGTTTTTCTTCAATCAACGCCCCGAAAAAGGAGGACCGCATGAATAAAAAATTTATTTTTCTGCTGATCATGGTTTTGCTGCTGGGTACGCTGTCCCAGGCCCAGGCCGGAAAAAGGCTGCCGCCGAACCTGCTGGGCAGCATGAGGTTCGGTCTGTACATGGCGGAAAACAACCTGTTTGAAGCCCGCTTCATCCTGCACATGAAAAGCGAGATCGGCCTGACTTCCCAGCAGGAGAAGAAGATCGAGGACATGATGCTGTCTTACGAGGAAAGCGCCATCCGCCGCGGCTCCGACATCAAGGTGCTGGAGTTGAAGTTCGCATCCCAGCTCAAAGGCAACCGCATCGACCGACGCGAAATGGAAAAAATGGTCCGAGAAATCGCCAAGATGAAGGTCGACCTGCAGGTCGGCCATATAAACTACCTGCTGGACGTGCGCGAAACCCTGACCCCCGAGCAGATCCAGAAGCTAGAGAAAATGAAGGAAAAATTCCGCGGCATGCTGCGCAATAGAATGGATAAAATGGACAAGCGCGGCCCCATGATGCCGCCGCCCCCCGGCGCCATGGAAGAGAACGAGGACGACCCGCCGACCGATTGAAATCTTTGTTTAGTCCCCCGGCGAGGGAAAGACGGTTTTAACTTCCTCCGCGCCTTTCCCTTGCCGACCTCCCCCCATCCACGAACCGCGGCCCCCGGGCCGCGGTTTTTTTTTACTTGGAAATGAAGCGCTTGAAGTTCAGCAGCGAAATTGAAACCAAGGCCAGGGCAATGCCGCCCAGGGCCAGCAGGTCCTTCCAGAAATAAGAAATGCCGTTGCCTTTCAGGAAAATTTCACGGATGATCTTGATCAGGTAGCGCAGGGGATTGATGTCGGCCAGGAGGCGGAGCAGGGGCGGGATATTCTCCACCGGCGTGAAAAAACCCGACATCAGCAGGAAGATCATCAGCGAGAACCAGGCAAAGAACATGGCCTGCTGCGTGGTGGCCGACAGGACGGAAATCAGCAATGCGTAGGCCAGGATGGCGGCGAGATAGACCAGGGAGGCCAGGAACAGGTACAGCAAATTGCCGCGGAAAGGGATGCCGAACCACAGGACCACGACCAGCAGGCCGATGACCATGTCGACCAGGCCGATGAGGGCGGCGGGCAGCGCCTTGCCGACATAGATCTCCAGGGTGGTCAGGGGCGAGATGAGAAGCGTGTCCAAAGTCTGCTGCTCCTTTTCCCTGACCAGCGAGGCCGAGGTCAGGAACATGGTGATGATGGTGAGCAGGAAGGCGACGATCCCCGGCCCCATGGTGTTGATGCTGCGCAGCTGCGGGTTGAAGCGGAAGACGGGCCGGCCGGCCATGGGCACCCCCCGGCCCAGCTTTTCCATGTCGTTGAGGATGTAATTCTTGATGATGCCGTTAAAGTAGCCGGCGGCGATCATCGAGGTGTTGGAATCGATGCCGTCCATGAGCACCTGCACCTCGGGATATTTCAGGACGGTGCGCTTCCGGTCCAGGGCGTCGCGGAAGATCAGCATGGCTTTGACCTCGCCTTTTTTCAGTGGATAAAGATAATCCTGGCTGTGGCGGCTCTCGAGGCGCACGTCGAACAGCGGCGAGCGGCGGACACGCTCGATGATTCGTTCGGCAGCCTGCCCGCGGGAAAGATTGACGATGCCCACCGGCACATGGCGGATATCGGTGGATATCACATAGCCGAGGATGATGACCTGGATGACCGGGCTGACGAACATCAAAAAGAGCAGCTCTTTCTGGCGGGTGATCTCGATCAGTTCCTTTTTGACCATAAAAAACAGCTTCATTGCGCGGCCTTCCTCTGCCGGTTGAATTTCCTGGTGGCCGCAGCCAGCAGGACCATGCTGAGCACGATCAGCATGCCCCCTTCAAAAAGAAAATGCTGCAATTCCGCCCCTTTCAGCACCACGCCGCGGATGATGCGCAGAAAATAAGTTGCGGGGATGACATAAGAGATCGCCCGCAGCACCGGGCTCAGGGAGTCGAGCGGGAAAATGAAGCCGGAGAGGAGAAACGAGGGCAGCATGGTGGAAAGCAGCGTGGCCAGCATGGCCACCCGCTGCGTGGGCGCCGAGGTCGAGATCAGGATGCCCAGCGCCAGGCCCGAGACGATATAGAGCAGGGCGAACAGCAGCAGCACCAGCAGGCTGCCGCGCAAGGGGATGCCGAACCAGAAGCGGGCGAACAGCAGAATGACCACGCCGTCGAGCAGGGCGACGATGGTGTAGGGGATGGTCTTGCCCACGATGATCTCCCGCGAACGCAGCGGCGAGATGAACAGCAGGGCGATTGACCCGGACTCCCTTTCCCGGGATATGCTGAGCGAGGTGAGCATGGCCGAGATCATCAGTAAAATGACGGCGACCAGGCCGGGAATAAAGAAGAACTGGCTCCGGGTTTCGGGATTGAAATAGATCTTGGTGTCCAGCTTGAGCAGCGGCTCCGACCCCATCAGCCCGGCGTTAAAATCCAGCAGGATCCGTTCACTGTACTGATAGACCAGGTTGGCGATATTGGTATCGCTGCCGTCGATGACCAGCCCGATCTCGGCCTGCCCGCCCGAAGCCAGGCGGCGCGACAGGTCGGCGGGAATGATGATGATCTCCTTTACCTTTCGCCGGCGCAGCATTTCCTCGGCTTCCCCCAGCGACAATGTGCGGCCGGGCGCGCTGCCGCGGGTTTGGACGACGAAGACGCGGTTGGCGGCGAAGGCCTGGACCAGCTGCTTCGACAGGCGGCTCTGGGAAAGGTCGATGACCGCGGCATCGATGCGGGTCAGGTCGTAGGAGACCGAGTAGCCGAGGATGAAGATCATGACCAGCGGCGTGATGAAGACCATGGTCAGGCTGCGCGGATCGCGCAGGATGTGGTAGAACTCCTTGACGATGATCGCTTTAATCCTGCCCATGTTCCTGGATGGCGTCCTTGAAGAGCTCTTCGATGCTGGCCTTGCCTTTTTGGCGCAGCAGTTCGTCCGGCGCGCCGGCGGCGACGATCTCGCCGTTGTGGATGATGATGATGCGGTCGCAATATTCGGCCTCGTCCAGGTTGTGGGTGGAGACCAGCAGGGTCTTGCCCCGCTTTTTCAGCCCGTAGATCTCGCTCCAGAACAGCCGGCGCGCCTCGGGATCGACCCCCGAGGTCGGCTCGTCGAGCAGGATGATCTCCGGCTCGGGCAGGAGACAGACGAACAGGGCCACTTTCTGGCGGATGCCGGGCGGCACGTCCTGGATCTTCTGCCTCAGGACGGCGGCGGCGACCTGCTCGCCCATGCGGGCCACGCTCGCCTTCAATTCCCGCGGCGCCAAGCCGGAAATGCCTCCGAAAAATTCGATGTTCTCCTGGGCTGTCAGCAAATGGTAAAGCGAGAACTTCTGCGACATGTAGCCAATTTTTTTCTTGATGGCGGCGAGGTGTTC
This sequence comes from Candidatus Aminicenantota bacterium, assembly GCA_018262835.1. Taxonomy (GTDB): domain Bacteria; phylum Acidobacteriota; class Aminicenantia; order UBA2199; family UBA2199; genus UBA2199. The sequence continues at coordinate 2,888 of JADFDP010000049.1, read as the reverse complement.
GCGGTTGTCCAGGCCGTTGATCAGGACCGCGCCCGATGTGATCTTCAGCAGCCCGGTGATCATTTTGATGGTCGTCGTCTTGCCGGCGCCGTTGGGCCCCAGGAAACCGACGATCTCGCCCGGCGCTACCTCGAAGGAGATCCGCTTCACCGCCTGGAAATGGCCGAAATTCTTGCACAGGTCGCGGACCGCGATGGCCGGGGCTGCGGCGCTCATGGATGCCTCTCGTAATAGATGTACATGTCTTCCAGGCTGGGCCGCTCCTCGATCATCTCCAGATGCGGGATGCGGCGGCCGAGATTTTCACTTCCCGTTTGCAGGTATTTGATGAATTTCCCGCGCATGTAGGCGGACGCTTCCAGGCCGGGGACGGCGGCGGCCGCCTGCATGGCTTCGAAGATGTTGCCCTTGGGCAGGATGCGGAAGAGCCGGGCCGGGAAAGAACTTCTCAGCTCGGGCAGGCCGTCCTGGCGCAGGACCCTGCCGTTCCTGATGAAGACAATCTGGTCCCCTTTTTCGGCTTCGTCAAGGTAGGGAGTCGACATGACGATGGTCTTGCCTTCGTGCTTCAGCGCTTCGATGATGGCGAAGAACTCGATGCGCGACAGGGGGTCGACGCCGGTGGTCGGCTCGTCCAGGATGATCAGTTCCGGGGAGGAGAGCAGAATGGTGGAAAGGGCCAGCTTCTGCTTCATGCCGCCGGAGAGGGCGCCGGCGCGCCGTTTGCGGAAAGGCTCCATCCCAGTTCTTTGCAGCAGGCGTTTTTTCAGCTCTTCGCGCCTGCGGGCCGGCACCTGCTGGACGGCGGCGAAGAAATTCATGTTCTCCTCGACGCTCAGGTCGGTGTAAAGGGAAAACCTCTCGGGCATGTAGCCGCAAATGGAGGTAATCATGGAATAATCGCCGTTGATGTCCATGCCGTTGAGCCGGATCGTCCCGGCATCCTTTTTGACCAGTCCGACCAGCATCTTGAAAAGGGTCGATTTACCGGCGCCGTCGGCCCCGGTCAGGATGGTGATCGCCCCCTTGCGGATGAACAGCGAGATGTCGTCCACGGCGCGGATGGCGGCAAACGACTTGGAAACATGCTCGAGACCGATCAAGGGCCGTCCCCTACTTGCTGAACACGACGGTGACCGGCATGCCGATCTTGAAAACGTCCAGGTCGCGGTCAAGCCGGACCTTCACCTGGTAAAGCAGGGCCTGGCGCTCCTTTTCGGAGACGATGTATTTGGGGGAAAACTCGGCTTTCCTGCCGAAGGCGGAGATCCGGCCGTAAAAAGTACGGTCTTCCAGGCCATCGACGATGACGACGGCGCGCTGGCCGAGTTTCAAGGCGGAGATCTCTTTTTCCTCGATGAACACGTCAATGAAGAGGCTGGAGAGATCGAGAATATCGGCCAGGGCCGTACCCGGGAAAACCGCCTCTCCCCGGCTGATGAAGGTCTCCAGCACCACCCCGGAGGCCGGAGCCTTCAGCAGCAGGTCGCCTTCGGCCAGTTCCAGCGCCTGGCGCTTGTTGGCGATGCGTTCCTTCTGAATCTGCAGCGCTTCCAGCGACCGGTCCAGTTCAAAAAGCGAGGTCTGCGCATCCTTCAGCTGCAGGCGGGATTTTTCCAGCTGGTCGCCGGAAATGGACTGGCTCTGCTTCAGGCGCTCGAAACGCAGCACCTGCTTCCGCCAGTAATCCAGATTGGCGGCCAGCAGCTGCCGCTTCTGTCGGGAACGCTCCTCGCTGTTGGCGATCTCCCTTTCGCCCAGGGACAATTCCTCCAGGCCGTTGCGCACCTTGTCGCGGTTGATCTCGGCGATCAGCTCCCCCCTTTTGACGACCTGGCCTTCCTCGACCAGCAGCCGCTCCAGGGTCCCGGCCGCCAGGACCTTGATGCTGGCGATCTCGCCGTCGACCACGCCCGGCGCCCGGATCTCCCGGGCATTTTTTCCGCACGAAAAAAACAAGGGCAGCAAAAAAAGGAGCCATGCCGCTTTTTTCATCATTCCTCCTCGCACCTTCCGACCAGGGTGTCTATGTTGACCTTGAGCATTTCCATCTGCACCAGTATTTCCTCGCGATTGGCAAGGTATCTTTCCTGGCTGGTCATGGCCGCCAGCAGATCGGTATGGTCGATCTGGTTCTCTTCGTAAAGACTTTCCTTAAGGCGGATATCCTCAGCCGCAATGGCGGAAAGGTTGTCCAGCAGGGCAAGCTTTTTATCCAGGCTGTCCCTAAACAGATACAGCTGGCGCAAGCTCTTTTCACTTTCGCGGATGAAATCGGCGCGCTGGTTCTCCAGCTTGCGCGCGGCGATATCCATCAGGCTTTTGTCGCGGCCGCCCTTGTTCCAGTTGAAAACAGGCATGGAGACGCTCAGGCCCCCCTGGACATAAAAGGTCCACTGGTCCTTGAAAAAATTCTGGCCCGGCCGGCCGTAGTGCAATTCAGCGAAGGCACCGATCTGGGGAAGGTAGGACCCGGAGATCGATTTTTTCTGCATCTGCAGGCTGCGCGCTTTCTCGTCCAGCGATCGCAGCAGCGGATGGCTGGCCAGGAAATAGTCGCGGGCCGCTGCAAAAGATTCGTTTCCCGCCAGTGGCTGGAAATCGATAGCCTGCGGATCGTAGCCGCAGAGGCTGTTGAAGTGGACGGCTTCGGCCGCGATCCACTGCTCCAGGTCCTGCAAACTCAGCCTGATCTCATCCGCCTTGGTCCGCGTCTCCAGAAGATCGGATTTTTTTACCAGTTCCTCAGCGTACATGTTTTCCACTTTTTGCAAATGCAGGTTCAGGCTGGAGAGGAAAAAATTCAATGAATCCCGCTTTTTGCAGAACAGAAGGTAGTTGAAATAGGAAGACTTGACCTTCCCGGCCAACTCGATCTTTTTCAGCCG
>JADFDP010000048.1 GCA_018262835.1 Candidatus Aminicenantota bacterium | reverse complement strand
CCTGGTGGCGCTCGGCGCCGGCGACCGCGCCGCCGTCGAGGCCATCGCCGCCCTTTCCCGGGAGCTGCGGCCGCTGCGGGAGCGGATCGAATACGTCGCCTACGACGAGCCCCATGGCGTGGCGCTGAAGTTGCGGGACGTGAGCGAGATCATCTACCCCGGGGAGGAAGATTTCGCCGCCAAGATCCGCCGTTATTTCAGGATCAAGGAAAAACTGCCGTTCGCCGCCGCCGCCATCCGCAGCGTCGACCTGCGCATTCCCGGGCGCATTTATTTCACATTCGCAGAGCAACCACAGGGGAAGCCATGAAAAGCAATTATCTGGTCGGCATCGACATCGGCACCAAGAAGATCTGCACGCTGATCGCCCAGATCAAGACCGACGGCGAGAAAGAGGACGTGGAGATCATCGGCTATGGCGTGACCGAGTCGCGCGGGCTGCGCAAGGGCAACATCGTCAACATGGAAGCCACGGTCGAGGACATCAAGAAGTCGATCAAGGACGCCGAGCTGACGGCCGGCGTCATGATCGAGTCGGCGTACGTCAACATCTCCGGCAAGCACGTCCAGAGCATCAACGCCAAGGGCAGCATCAACATCACCGGGCGCAGCAAGGAGATCAGCCGCGAGGACCTGGAGCGGGCCATCACCCATGCCAGCGCCATCATGCTGCCGGCCGACCGCGCCGTGCTGCACGTGCTGCCGCAGGAGTACATCGTCGATTCCCAGGACGGCATCAAGAACCCGGTGGGCATGGTCGGCACCAACCTCGACGTGTACATCCACATCATCACCGGCTCGCTGACCGCGACCAAGAACCTGCTGCTGTGCCTGAAGAAGGCCAAGGTCAACGTGCTGGGAACGGTGCTGTCGCACATCGCCACCGCCGAGGCGGTGCTGACCTCGGACGAAAAGGAGCTGGGCGTGCTCTCCATCGACATCGGCGGCGGCACCACCGACATCGCCGTTTTCGAGAAGGGCTCGATCAGCTACTCGGGAACGATCCCGCTGGGCGGCGACAACTTCACCACCGATCTTTCGATCGGCATCCGCACGGCCATCGACCGCGCCGAGAAGATCAAGCGCCGCTACGGCTGCGCCATGGACCCCAACCTCAAGGACGAGACCATCGAGGTGCCGTCGATCAGCAGCAAGAAACCGCGGCAGATCTCCACCTCCATCCTGATGAACATCCTCAAGCCCCGGGCCTACGAGATCTTCGAGATGGTCAAGATGGAGATCGAGAAGGAGGGGCTGCAGAACTCCATCAACGCCGGCGTGGTGATCAGCGGCGGCACGGCGCTGCTCGACGGCATCCTGGACGTGGCCGACGGCATTTTTTCGATCCCGGTGCGCATCGGCTATCCCCAGGGCGTCGGCGGCCTGATCGACAAGGTCAATACCCCCGATTTCGCCACGGCCGTGGGCCTGATCAAGTACGGCTTCGCCGACATGAAGGACAAGGGCTACATTCGCAATAAGCCGAAGAACGTCATGCAAAAATTCAAGGATTACTTCGGAATCTAGGAGGGACATATGGACGACAACGACATCAAGATCACTTTTGGCCGCGAAAAAAAGCGGGGGGCCGTGCTGAAAGTGATCGGCGTGGGCGGAGCCGGGGGCAACGCGGTCAACCGCATGATCGAGGAGGACCTGAAGGGCGTGGAGTTCATCGCCGTGAACACCGACCTGCAGGTGCTGTCGACCATCACGCCTCCGGCTTTGAAATTGCAGATCGGCGACAAGATCACCAAGGGGCTGGGTGCGGGATCGAACCCCGAGATCGGCGAGCAGGCGGCCCTGGAGGACACGGGGCAGATCATCGAGGTCCTCGAAGGGGCGCACATGGTGTTCATCACCGCCGGCATGGGCGGCGGCACCGGCACCGGCGCTTCGCATGTCATCGCCAACCATGCTTCCACCATGGGCATCCTGACTGTGGCCGTGGTCAGCAAGCCCTTTCATTTTGAAAAAGAAAAAAGGATGCGCGTGGCCGAGGAAGGGATCCGCAAATTAAAGGAAAACGTCGACGCCATTATCGTCATCCCCAACCAGAAGCTGCTGGAGCTGGGCGATCCCAACATCACCTACAAGAACGCCTACAAGAAAGCCGATGAAGTTTTGCTGCAGGCCGTGCGCGGCATTTCCGACATCATCTCCAGTACCGGCGCCCAGAACGTGGATTTCGCCGACGTCAAGGCCACCATGGTCGGCCGAGGCATCACCCTGATGGGTACCGGCGAAGCCAAGGGCGACAATCGGGCCGAAGAGGCCGCCAACCGGGCCCTGAATTCACCGCTGCTGGACAACCTGGCCATCAACGGCGCCACCGGCATCCTGTTCAACATCACCGCGGCATCCACGCTGACCCTGGCCGAGATCGAAAAAATATCCGCCATGATCACAAAAAATGCCGACGCCGACGCCACCATCAAATTCGGCGTCATTGAAGACGAGAATGCCGGCGACACCCTGCGCGTGACCGTGATCGCCACCGGTTTCAAGGAAGGCCGCGCCGAGGGGCCGGGGCGGGCCAAGACGCCGCCGCCCAATTATGTGCCCATCGAGCCGGCTTTCCGCCAGCCCACCCCGGGGCAGCTGTTCCTCGGCTCCAACCGTCCGGGCAGCGGCGGAGCCGACCTGCGCAATTACGTCAATGACAGCAACATGCCCAACATGACGCATGGGCCGGACAGCTTCGAGGATCCGCTGGATATCCCGACTTTCCAGAGGCTGAACCCGATCAAGAAAAAATAGGAATGATCAAAACCTCCATAGATAACTGGCTTTGATGAACAGGCTCTGTGTGGTCTGATAATAGCTGCCCATCCCGGGCTGGCGTTTCCAGGCCGCGTCGGCTCCGTCCCAGAATTGCTCGCGGTACAGGGAACCATAACCCACGTAAAGCACGGTGCCGGGGATCAGGGTGAACGAGGCCAGCAGATCGGTGATCACTTTTTTCGAATAGCTGTCGTACTGGATCAATCCCCGGACAAAAAGGGATTTGTTGAACTGGTAGGTGGTGCGCGACACCAGGATGTTCAGGTCGAATACGTGTTCCTTGGTGTCGGCGCGATGAAAATCCTGGTAGGTATATTCGAAGCTTTGGGCAATGCGGTCGTTGGGCTGGAACTGGGCCCCGATGTGGAAATTGATTCTATTCCCCAGGAAGGGTTTGGTGAAATCGTAGCGCAGCGCCGTGCCATAGCTGGCCGAACCGTGCAGGTTCAGCCAGCGGGCCGGCACCGCTCCCCAGTAGGCCTCCATCAGATGCTGGTTGAAACTCCGGTCCAGCCAGCCCTCCCTGTTGAAGGAATAGTCCAATTCCAGATAACTGTTGCGGGTAAGGTTGAAGCGAATGCCCGGCTGAATAAAAATATCGTCCAGGCCGGAAAAGCGGCTGTGGGAATAGTATCCATACAACTGCGGGGTCACCCGGGTGATTCCCAATCCATTTCCCGCCCGGGGATATAGTTTGGGCGCAATGAAGCCGGTGAACCGGGTGATGCCGTTCTGGAGATAAAAGGCCGAATCCATGCGGAAGTCCCGGCTGTATCCCTCCAGGACAAATGTCATGCTCAGGGGTTTCTGGTCATAATTGTACAAAACGGTGAATGCGTCTCCAGCGGAATTTTCCGGGACATCCGTATCCCGGGAAAGGGTGTAAATGCCGTTGACGCTGATGCTGTGGCCGCCTGGCAGCCGGAAGCGCAGATCCCCGGCCAGCACGCGGTTGAAACTATCGCCGAACTCCCTGCCGCTGAAAAGCAACCCGAAGTAGTCTTCGCCCTTCAGGCTGTATTTCATCCGGCCGATGAAATAATTGGCGTTTTCATCCGGGAAGGGGCTCGGAAGACCGGCGAATGATTGTCCGGGCCATTCGTCGCCGGCGGTGAGCACGCCGAATGAGAACTTGTTCAATTCGCCGCTCAATTTTCCTCCCCAGGCAGGATCCACGATGTTTCTAGTATGCACGGCCGTGCCCATGTTGGTCGGGCCGTTGGTGCCGGCTAAATTGAATTGGTTGTTGATGTCCATGAAAAACGGCCGCTTTTCGCTGTAGAAAATCGGATAACGCTGGTTGGCCACCACCTGGAATTGGTCGCTTTCCACCTGGCTGAAGTCGGGATTGACCGTTAACTCGGTGTTCACCGATGAGGTGATGCCATACTTTATTCCCAATCCGAATTGGGTCGCATCGTCGGCAGCAGACCATTTTTCGGGTGCTTGCCGGTCCCAGATGCTGCCGTAGGTAACCGACGGCAGGGCTTCCAGCCGCAACTGGTTGTCCAGTTTTTCAAACAACACCGGCGTCAGGGAATTGAAATAACCGATTTTCTGGTCGATCTGCGGCCATGAGGAGTTGGTTCCGGAATGACTTTGATTGCGGTAAAAACCCATGTGCATGGTCACGTTTTCACCGCTCTTGAACTTGATGCTTTTCAAGGGAATGCGCATTTCCACGATATACCCATCTGCCACCACGCGGCCGGCGCTGTACCAAACCCAGTCCGGGTCAGCGCTTTCTCCACCCGAAGCCGAGTTGATCAGGTCGCCTTGGACCCCGAGGGGATTGCAGGCATTTTCCAGCGTGAACTGGCGATTGCCCATGGCGTCGATATCGACATCGATCCAATCTTCATTAAAAATATTATCGCGTTTGGTTAGCGTGCCTTTGATTTTACTGGGATCATCGTAACAGTAAAACGCGAAATAGAGATTGTCGGGATCATAGGTTATCCAGACTTTGGTTTTTTCCGGCAGCGGCGTCCCGTAAACCGGATTGTTGATGATGAACGGGTCATTGATAATGGGCCCGCTGCTCCAGGCCGGATCGTCGAGAACGCCGTCGATTACCGGAGGCTTAGCCGTGATTTGAGGCCGCAGAACCGTGTTTTCTCCGATCCTTTGGCTCGCCGCCTGTAGGGCCAGGCAGGTGAGCCAGAGGATCATGAAAAGAATCTTTTTTGAATTTATCATTTGAATCTCCTTTTTATTTTAATGCTAATAAGCAAGATCAATGCCAATGGTTGGACAGGAAGTGGCTTGAAAATCGCCGTGGATAAAGGCTTGCGAGCCTTCATTCCGGGTGATGCTCAGGAGGGCCAGTGGGTTGTCCGCTTATGCACATCAGTGTCCGCAAATGGACGGTTGGAATTGCCGGAGGGGGAATCGCCCCCTCCGGCAGTAAAATCCTTAACGGTTGCAACCGCTTTTTTCCGAGTTTTTGCAGGCGCTTGTTTTGTCAAAGGCGCCGCTGACGGCAGTCGGAGTGACGATGAAGTGGTCGCCGCTGAATTCGGCCAGACAGAACGGGACGTCATAGCCCGCGGTTTTGGCTTCCTTGGAGAATTCCCGGTAGCGGACTTCGCCGCCGCCGGCGTGCATCGGGAAGACGGAGCGGGCGGCCAGGCGGTCGATGACATAGTAGACGCCTTTTTTGACGGCGACAATGTCGCCGAAACCGCAGCCGCTGACCGGCGCGAAAACGATATCGGCCTTGAGCCCTAGATCGGCCAGAAAATCGATCTCCTTTTTAAACGGCCCGGAAAAATCGCGCTGGCGGTTGGCGTGATCGCCGGGATGGAAAATAGTGACGCCGTCCACTTTGACGAAATAGCCCTGGCCGCTGTCGTTGGATTCGATGGGGATGATTTCCAGGCCGTTGATTTCCTTTTTTTCCCGGTTGGGCAGCAGCGCATAACCTTCCGCGTTCTCGGGCTTGAAGCCCATGATGTATGTGATCTTGGGCACGGACTTCCGCCAGTCGAAAATTGCCGGTGTGTAGTGATCATTATGGGCGTGGGAGACGAAGACGGTAACGTCCAGATCCCGCAATTCCATAGGATTGATGGTGCCGTTGGTTAGGGCCGGTTCATCGGGGGCCGCATCCCGTTTCCAATAATCGAAGATCAGCAAATGGTTCTGCGTCTTTACCGCCCAGCCCGAATGGCCCAGGTACCAGACCACGGCATGGCCGGCAGGCAGAGGTTCGCTCAGCCAGGCGCGGTCGGACGGTTTTTCCTTTTCTGCGGCGCCGGCTCCCTTTTTCTTCAACAGGGCGGAAATGCCGCGGTTCTGATAGCGGTCGGCGTAGTACAAGGGGGTTCGGCCTTCCGGGTCCCTGGCGTTGACGTCGGCCCCTTTTTCGATCAGCAAGGCGCTGATCTTGCCGTAGCCCTTGGCCGCGGCCCCATGCAGGAGGGTCAGCCCGGTGTCCTTGTCGCGGATGTCCGGCTTGGCCCCGGCGGCAAGCAGCATGGTTACCTTCTGCAGGCTCCCTCTGCTGGCGGCCAGGCCCAGCGGCTGCCAGCCGTCCTTGCTCACGGCATTGACATCGGCGCCTTTTTTGATCAGCAGGGAGACGATTTCCGGCATGCCATGCATGGCTGCGTAATGCAGGGGCGTGGCGCCGAAGCCGGTCTTCAGATCTACCGCCATTCCTTTTTTCAACAGCAACTCGACGATCTCGGCCGATTCTCCTCCGGCCGCCTCATGCAGCATGGTGAATCCCTCACCCCTGGACAATTTGACATCGGCGCCTCTTTTCAGCAGCAATTTGAACATTTCGGTCCTGCCCGACCACAGGGCGTAATGGATGGGCGCCGCATCCAGGGTGGTCTTGAGGTTGACGCTGGCCCCCTTGGCGAGGAGCACTTCGGCCACTTTCAGGTGTCCGCCTTCAGCGGCGTAGACCAGCGGCGTCTCTTTCTGAATGTTGAGTTCATTGACGGCGCCCCCCTTGGCGATCAGGTACTTCACCACTTCCAGGTGCCCGCCCTGGGCGGCCCAATGGAGCGGCGCCTTCTCGTTGCGGCCCTTGATGTTGATCAACGAGGGATCCTTGGCCAGCAGCTCCTTGACCAGGGCCAGGTCGCCCTTGAGCGCGGCGTCGTGGATCTCGGCGCACCAGGCCAGTGAGGCCAGCAGGAACAGCAGGACAAACAAAAACACTTTGAAACGTTTCATATTCCTTCTCCTTTTTTATTTTGTTTCCTTGGGCTTCACTGCAAAGCAGTCGCCGGGAAATTCGGCGCAATGAAGCGTATTTTCATATCCCCGCTCCTTGGCTTCCTTGGCGAATTGCTGATACTGGAGCGGATTGCCGGCGGCATGCATGGGAAAGACATGGCGGGCCGACAGGCGGTCCATAATATAGTAGTCTCCTTTTTTAACGGCAACGATATCGCCGAAGCCGCAGCCGCTAACCGGCACGAACAGGATATCGGCCCTAAGACCGAGGTCAGCCAGATAATCGATCTCTTTTTTGAACGGTCCGGAAAAATCACGCTGGCGGTTGGCATGATCGCCGGGATGGAAAATAGTGACCCCGTCCACTGTTATGAAATATCCCTGGCCGCTGTCATTGGACTCGATGGGGATGATCTCCAAGCCGTGCAATTCCTTTTTTTCATGGGCGGGAAGAAAATGATACCCGTCTTTGCCTTCGGGCTTGAAGCCGGCGACATAAGTGATATCCTTGATTTCACTTTTCCAATCGAATACGGCCGGAGTGTAATGGTCGCCGTGGCTGTGGGAAAGGAACACGGTCACGGCCTGGTTTCTGATTTCCGCAGGCACGATACTGCCGTTGGCCAGGCCCGGCTCATCGGGCGGAATGTTGTTCTTCCAATAATCAAAAACCAGCAGGTGGTTCTGCGTTTTTACCAGCCAGCCCGAATGCCCGCTGTACCAGACCAGGGCTTCCCCTTGGGGCAGCGTCTTTTTTAACCATTCGGCTCCGGACGATTCGCTTCCGGTCTCTTCGGCTTTGGCGCCGTGCGCCAGCAGAATTTCTGCGATCTTTTGATGACCATAGCGATGGGCCTGTCCAAGCGGGGAATGGCCCCATTTGCTTTTGGCGTTGACGTCGGCTCCTTTTTCCAACAGCGCAGCGGCTATGGCGCCGTAGCCGAGAGTGCTGGCCAGATGCAGCGCCGTCATCGCGGTATCCGCCTGGTTGGCATCGGCCTTGGCTCCGGCCGCGAGCAATTCAGCAACTATGTCCCTGTAGCCAGCCTTGGCGGCAATGAACAATGGAAAAAGGCCGCTGGCGGTGCGGGCATCGGCGTCGGCCTTGTGAGTCAGCAGGATTTTCGCTGCCTCCAGGTTGCCAAATGTTGAAACCAGATGCAGCGCGGTCCACTTTTCGTTGTTTGCTGCGTCTACGGCTATCCCTTTTTGAAGCAGCAGCCTGAAAAGGTCCCCTTTTCCCCGTCGGGAGGCGATGTGCAGCAGTGTCTGGTCTCTTTTGTCTTTGTATAGGGGATCGCCACCTTTGCTGATGAAGTAGTCGGCAATGGGAAAATTACCGCTTTGCACGGCGATTGAGAGGGGAGTATTCCCGGCCGTACTCCCGGAGTCCTTCACTTTCAGGCCTTTGCCAACCAAATACTTGACTAATTCCAGATTGTTGCCCATGGCGGCGTAGTAAAGGGCATTTTCGTTGTCATTTTCCCTGGCTTGGACATCGGCTCCGTTCTTGAGCAGCAGGCGGACGATCTCCAGGTGACCGCCCCGGGCCGCCAGGTGCAGCGGGGCCAGCCGGTAGCTGTTTTCCCTGCGGTTGACGTCGGCGCCTTTGTTGACCAGCCAGCCGGCCAGTCCCAGGTGGCCGCGGTCGGCCGCCAGGTGCAGGGGGGTGCGGCCGACGTTGTTGGCGGCATCCAACAGGGACGCATCTTTGGCCAACAGTTCTTTGACTTTGATTAAATTCCCGTTGAGCGCGGCGTCATGGATCTCCGCGCCCGCCAGCATGAACGACAGAAAACAAGAAACAGACAACCAAGTCACCAATCGTTTGATACTCATTTTTCCTCCTTTAAAATATTCTATTAAAATTGCAACAGATAACTGACCTTGAAGAAGAGGCTCTGGCGGGTCTGGTAATAGCGGCCGGCAATGCTCTCCTTCTGCCACTGGTTGTCCAGCCAGCCCTGTTTTTCGTTCAGGGAGCCATAGCCCAGATGGATGACCGTTCCGGGGATCAGGGTGAACGAGGCCAGCAGGTCGCTCATGACCTTATGGCGGTAGCTGTCGTATTGCACCAGGGTGCGGACAAAGAGGTACTTGTTGAATTGATAGGTCAGGCGGGAACGGACGATATTGACGTCATAGACCTTTTCGCCGCTGTCGGCGTGCTTGAATCCCGAATGAACCCATTCGGCCAGGAAATTCAGTTTTTCAACCGGCTGCAGGGTGGCCTGCGCATGGAGCTGCCAGCTCTTGCCCAAAAACGGATCCAACTCGTCATAATAGATGCTGTCCCCGAAGCCGCCGCAAACGTGGACATTGAGCCACTTGTTGAGCTGGATGCCGCTTGAGGCAGAAAAATATTTTTGAGCGAAAGTCCGGCCGGCCCAGGACTCGCTGGTTAAGGAGTAGGAAAAACTGAAATAGCCCTGGCGGCTAAAATTGAAATTCCAGCCCGTCTCCAGATATTTGTCATCCATGCCGCTGGTGGTGTCATGCAGATAGAATGCCAGCAGATAGGGCGAGGCCAGCTGGAACCAGGGCAGCTTGGCGGCATTGGGGAACAGGTTGTAGTTGGTGTACATGCGGAATTTGTAAAATCCGGTGCGTTGATAAAAAGCGCTGTCCATTTGAAAATCATCATCATATTCTTCGAAACGCACGCCGAAATTGAACGGCCGCGTAGTGTAATTGTATAGGGCGGTGACCGCCTGTCCCTGGGTTTTGTCCGCGGTATTGGCATCGGCGGAGAAAGAATAGAGATAATTGAATTTCAGGGAATGATTGGTCATGAACAAAAGCGAAAGATCCGTCCCGATGACATGGTTGCCGGCGCCGGCGAACGCATGCCCGCTGTAGATGGCCCCCAGGTAATTTTCTCCGCCCAGGTTGTATTTCCCGCGCCCGGCAAAGAAATAGGCGTTCTTGTCAAGGTTGGGGTTTTCGACATCCCCGCCCCATGCACGACCCGGCCACTGGTCGGCGCTGCCCAGGAAACCGAAGGCGGTCCGGCCCGACTCGCCGCTGAGCTTCAACCCCCACTGGGGGGCGACCATGTTGCGGGTATGCACGGCCGCGGTCACGTTGCTTGCCCCCCCGTAACCGGCGATGCCGAAAATGTTCCCCAGTTCCATGAAAAACGGCCTTTTTTCCGAGTAGAAAGTCGGGTAGCGCTGGTTGACCGCCACCTGGAAGGCGTCGCTTTCCACCTGGCTGAAATCGGGATTGAGGGTCATCTCGGCTGAGATCGACGAGGTGATGCCGTACTTGAGGCCGAGGCCGATTTCCGTGGAACGGTCGGGCGCGGTCCAGTGCTGCGGGCTTTCCCGGTCCCAGATGCTGCCGGTGGTGAAAGAGGGCAGGGCTTCAAGCTTCAACGGGTTGTTCAATCTGGCAAAAATCATCCGGGCCGCCGAGTTGAATACCCCTTCGCCGGGAGGGAGCTGCGGCCAGGCGCCGCTCAGGCCCAGGCGGCTGATGCGGCGCCAGAACAAGACTCCCATGGCCACCTGGTTGCCGCTGGCAGAGCGAATGTTTTTCAGCGGCACCCGGACTTCCACTATATATCCATCGTTGACCACCTTGCCGGCGCTGTACCACACCCAATCGGTGGTTTGATCCTGGCCGTTGGCCGTGCGGTAAATATCACCCTGCATGCCGCTGGGGTTGACGAACAGATCGTAGCCGCTCTGCTTGTTGCCCACGGCATCGAGGGACAATCCGACCCAGTCGTCATTCCACAAGTTGTCGCGCCGGGTGATGGAGGTCTTGATCTTGCCGGCTTCATTGTCGTAGCAGTAGAAGGCGAAATAGAGATTGTCGCCGTCATAGGCCAGATATACCTTGGTTTTCTGCGGCAGGGTTTTGCCGAACAGCGGATCATAAGTCACCCAGTTGCCGTCGACCTGCGGCCCTGCCTGCCAGGCCGCATCGTCCAGTACTCCGTCCAGGACGGGCGCTTTGTCCGTCCGGACCGGCTGCAGTGGCTGCGGTTGATTCGCCCCGCTGGTTTGGGCCGCCAGGGTCAGGCTAAAAACAAAAAACGGCCAAAACAATTTCTTCATTCTTGACTCCTTGCTGCTTCTGTCGCCGCCAACGCGCGTTGCCATGCCTTCAGCTGCAGGTCGCGGCTTGCATGTCGCCATAACCCCTTCAACCCGGGCGGCGGCGTTTTTTTGCCTAAACTTCTCCCGTTCAATTTTGGCCTCCTTTTCCGGTTTGTAATTTATTTAATTTTTAAATGGATATACCTTGTATTTTTGTTCCTTAAAAGCCAGCAATCCAAAAGGAGAAATCCGGATGCCGCTGGGCTGAAACCCGAGTTCCCATATCGTCTCGCTCCGTTTTCCGGACCGAATATTCATGATGGTGAAAGCCGAGCCGCTGGCAAAAACCACATTGAAATCATCTCCGTTCTGCTGGTAGGTGTAAGGGGGAGACGGCAGATCCAATTTGCTTTCCTTTTGCTCCATGTCCAGCCAGAAGTAGTCCCGATTCGTATGATAGATCACGCCGCGGGATTCGTAGCCGCTGATGCGGCGGAGGATTTTTTTGTATTTCCCCTGCCATTTCCGCAGCAGGGTCAGGCCGGCGCCGATCCGGTACAGGTTCATCCCCGAGGAATCGAAAACAAGGACTTTGTCCTGCCAGACATTGAGCGATTTGCTTGCGGCCAGTTCCTCAACCCGGCCGGAGCTGTCCAGCCGGTACAGTCGCGGTTCGCTGAAAATGACGAACTGCGGGGAGTCGCCGTTCAGATAGAACACATAGCTGATTTTGGCGTCGTAGAAATCACCGGTGATCGGGATTTCCCGGACTTTTCCATCATGAACCTGGAGAAGCATCGCCTTTTTCAGCAGGGAATTCTGCAGCAGAACGGAATACGTCCCGTTGTGGATGACGCCGATTTCACCGCCGTAGCCTCCGGCGACCGACCAGCCCTCCGCGAAATGGAAAAGCGTTTTCAAGGCGCCGGTTTTCAGGTTGATGACGACGAGGCTCCTGTTTCTGCATGCGGCCTTGGAACCCATCGGTTCCAGGATCAGGCCGTACATGGCGCCGCCGTCAGCGGTCTCCCGCAGCGCCGTCAGGCAGCCCTGGAAACGATGCCGCGCATGGCCGATGGTGATTTCACTCCTCCGGCAGGAAATTTTCATGATCAGTCCCCTGGCGGTAAGGGCGAGATTCTTCCAGTCGGCTGGGGCGCTTAAAAAAATAGCGCCGACGATCAGGACGGCCAGCAGCAGCAAGCCGGGGAAGAATTTCTTGTTGAAGTGGGACACCGGCTTGATGTCATAATTGCGGAAAAGGACAAGGAAGAAAAGCGGGAAGAACAGGACGGTCAAATTGGCCTGCAGAATGGCCTGGCCGGTTTCCCGGCCGGGATCCAGGAATTTGATCAGAAGGATCTGGCCGATCGACAGCAGGCAGGTCAGGAAAAAAGCGCTGATAAAATTTTTCAGGCTGAGGGAAAAGGCGATGGAGAGCAGAAAAAAACCGGAGAACAGCAGGGAGAAATCGGCTGGGGGGAGGAATGATGGCAGCTGCCAGGACTGGTGCAGGAGCAGATAGGCCAGCAGCGTCAGGGAAACGATCAGCAGGCGCGGCAGGAATTTCAGCAGCAGCAGCCGGCTGCGGGACAGCGGCAGGGACAGCATGTATTCGTTGGCGTTTTCCTGCCTTTCCCTTTCGAACATCGACCAGCCGGCAAAGGAAGCGTACAGCAGCAGGAAAATCTCCAGGGCCGGGGCCAGATAGGCGTCGCGATCGGTGAAAATGATGCCTGAAAAAATCGCGGCCATGACGATGAAAATGATCGAGCCATCCTTGAAAATACGCCTGGTTTCAGTGGCGAGCATATTCGCCTCCTATGAAGGCCCTTAAGATTTCCGTCAGGTTCAGATGCTCGACGCGGCCCAGGCGGTGAATTTCCGGCAGGTAAGGATAGATGTACATTTCCCTGGCGTTTTGCCATTGCCGGGAAAACACAACCGGGATATCGCACGGAATGCTTTCTCCGTAGAATCGGACGAACTTTTGCTTCAGCAGGTCCACGCTTTCATCCAGGATCAGCTTCCCTTTTTCCATGACCATGACCCGTTCGGGAATGCCCTCGATTTCGAAGGCCGACTGCGAGGCCATGATCACGGTCAGCTGTTTTTCCTCGATGAGCCGCAGGATGGAGGTCAGAAAAACTTCCCGCAGATGGGGGTCGAGAAAATGAACCACGTCGTCGACGAACAGGTAATCGGGCGCGGCGGCCAGGGCGAGCGACAGGAAGAAGATGGTTTTTTCGCCCTTGGACAGGGAGGCGATTTTTTGGCCGGGGAGGAAAGCAATCCCGCTGAGGGTCCAGGCGGCGGAACTGCCGTAGAAATGGGCATGCATTCGCGCCGCTTCCTTCACGGTCATGCCGTCGTAAAGACTGATCGAAGCCGGAATATAGGCGATTTTTTTGCGGGAGCGGTGATCGGCTTTTTTGCCTTCATAGCGGATGGAGCCATGGTCGGCTTTCAGGACTCCGGCCATGGCCCTGAGCAGCGTGGTTTTGCCGGCGCCGTTGGCTCCGGCCAGCAGGATGCTTTCCCCCTTGCCTATTTGCAAGTTCAGGCGGTCCACGGCCCTGGTCTTGCCGAAGCGGACGCTGAGCTGGTCAATCTTGATCATGATCTCTCTCGTTTCTTGCATCGGTCATTTCGGGTCCTCCTCCGGAAAAAAACTGCCGAGCATATCCTTGATTTGCTGGCGCGAGAATCCCATATCAATCGCTTTTTCCGTGAATTTGGAAAATTCCTCGCGCAGCATATCGGTTTTCTTCAGATCGAGTTGTTCGCTGTGTTCAACCCAGAATCCCACTCCGGCCCGGCCGTTGATGATTTTCTCCTGGGTGAGCTCGCGATAGGCCCTGGCCACGGTATTGGGATTGATTTTTAAAAAGGATGCCAGGTCGCGGATGGAAGGCAATGCTTGGTTTTCCTCGATCAGGTTGCGGGCGATGGCCTGCTTGATATTCTTTTTTATCTGCTCGTATACCGGCAGCGGCGAGGCAAAGTCGATCTCCAATGTAGAAAGCAGTAAGTTTTTCACTGTATCACAATAATAATACAGCAATACGGATTTGTCAACTGTTTTTTTAGAAATTTAAATAATTGTTAAATATCAGCATTTACAGACAATTGAATTCAATGATCCGTTTGTTGAAATCCGCTGAAATATCCCTTACAATAGTTCCATGAATCCAGGCAAAGCCGCTCCGGAAAAAGAATCATGATCGCCGTCGATACGCTCATCCGCAATATCGGCCAACTCGTGAATCCCGGTTCCGACTTCATGGTGCGCGGGAAAGAGGCCGATGCGCTGCGCATTCAGGAAAACGTTTGCATCGGTGCCCGGCAGGGAGTGATCCGTTTCATCGGTTCCGCGGCCGCATGGCAAAGCAACTGCCGGCTGGAACCCGGCGGGCTGGAAGTGGACGCCGAAGGCGGCCTGGTGCTGCCCGGGTTCGTGGATCCCCATACCCACCTCCCTTTTGCCGGCACGCGCCAGGATGAGTTCGGGCTGAAGCTGCAGGGCGTCAGCTACCAGGAGATCGCCCGCCGCGGCGGCGGCATCAAGGGTACCGTGCGCAAAACCAGGGACATCGGCCTCCAGGACCTGGTCGCGGTCTGCCGGAAACGGCTCGACCAGATGCTGCTCTGCGGCACGACGACCGTGGAGGCCAAAAGCGGCTACGGCCTGGAACTGGAGACCGAATTGAAGCAGCTGCAGGCGCTGCGCTACGCGGCCGAGCGGCATCCGCTGACCGTTGTTCCCACCTTTATGGGCGCCCATGAGATCCCGGATGCCTTCCTGGGGAAAAGCAGGGATTATCTCGATCACCTGCTGCGGGATATCCTGCCGCTGGTCAAGGAAAAACAGCTGGCGGACTTCGTGGATATTTTTTGCGAAGACGGCTATTTTTCTTATGCCGAAGCGGAATATTACCTGCGCCAGGCCGCGGCCCTGGGCTTCAAGATCAAGATTCATGCCGACGAATTCACTTCCAACGGCGCCGCCGAATTGGCCGCCAGGCTCAACGCGGTTTCCGCCGAGCACTTGATCGCCATCAGCGACGAGGAAATCAAAAGAATTGCCCCTTCGCAGACGGCATGCGTGCTGCTCCCCGGGGTCTCCTTTTTTCTCAAACTCGGGCGCTACGCGCCGGCGCAGAAAATTCTGGCTGCGGACGGCATCGTGGCTCTGGGAACGGATTTCAACCCGGGCAGCTCCATGATCTCCTCGCAGCTGTTGATTTTCCATCTGGCGGTTTTTCAAATGGGGCTGACCATTGAACAGGCCCTGAATGCGGTCACCATCAACGCCGCTTATGCCATCCATCGTCAGCATCAGGTCGGTTCGCTGGCCTTGAACAAGAAATTGGATCTGCTGCTTCTGGATATTCCCGATTACCAGTATCTGGCCTACCACCTGGGCATCCATCCGGTGCACACGGTATTGAAGGCGGGAAAAGTCGTGGTGCGCAACCGCCAGATCATCGATGACTGAGGGCAGGAGGATGAGATGATGTTTCGCAAGACCGCCTGGGCTGGAGTCGGAAAATTTTATCCATCCGACAAAAAAATCCTGGAAAGTGAATTGCATAAAATGGTGCGCCCTGCCGAGGACCGGAAAAAGGTCCTGGGGCTGCTTGCCCCCCATGCCGGGTATGTGTATTCGGGCGCCTGCGCCGGCCAGGGTTACGGCCGCGTGGCTTTGACCGAAACCGTCATCATCCTGGGCGTCAACCACCGCGGCGGCGGGGCGGACCTGGCGGTGGACGGCAACGATTACTGGGAAACACCGCTGGGTAATGTGGAGGTCAATTCCGAACTGCGTTCGCGCCTGCTGGGCGCTTCCGGCCTGTTTCAACTGGACAGCGAAGCCGGCCGCCTGGAACACTCTCTGGAGGTCCAGGTGCCGTTCATCCAGTACGCCAGCCCGGGATCACGCATCCTGCCCATCGTTGTCGCCGCTTACCGGCTCGAGGACCTGCTGGCGGCCGGCCGGGAAATCGCCGTTCTTTTCAAAGAAAACCGCAACCTGATGATGGTCGCCTCCAGCGACATGAGCCATTATATAGCGGCGGACAGGGCCCGGGAGCTCGATTTCAAAGCCATCGCCAGGATGCTGCAGCTCGACGCCCAAGGATTGTACCACACCGTCCGGGACCACCGCATCTCCATGTGCGGCGTGGCGCCGGCCGTGATCATGCTCGGCGCCGCCCGCGCTGCCGGCGCCACCAGTGCCGACCTGATCTGTTATACCCATTCCGGGGAAGTGACGGGAGACGTGGACGAAGTGGTCGGCTATGCCAGCCTGATCGTTTATTAAGCGGATGCGCATGGAGGAAAAAAGCTCCGGCCGGGAAGGGAATGCTGAACCTGTCGTTCTCGGCAGATCCGAACACTCGATCTCTCGGCGTCATATCGACCCCGACGCCCTGCGCATCCTGTTCCGGCTCCACCGCCTGGGTTTCACCGCGTACCTGACCGGCGGCGCCGTGCGCGACATGCTGTTGGGCAAGGAGCCCAAGGATTTCGACATCGCCACCGACGCCCGCCCCGGACAGGTCAAGAAATATTTTGCCAACGCTTTCATCATCGGGCGGCGCTTCCGGCTGGCCCATATCCACTTTCGCGGCGGCAAGATCATCGAAGTGGCGACTTTCCGCCGGGACCCCGGTCCCGACGCATTGGATCAGCCGGTGCCCGGCACAGCCCCCCAGCTCGCTTTCGGGACCCCGGCCGAGGATGCCTGGCGCCGGGATATCACCGTCAACGCCCTGTTTTACGACCCGGTTTCGGCAACGCTCATCGATTATGTCGGCGGTTTGGCGGACCTGCGTACGCAGCGCATCCGCGTCATCGGGAATGCGGGGGAACGCTTCCGCGAAGATCCCGTGCGCATCTGGCGGGTGATCCGCTACGCGTCCCGCCTGGGATTTGTCATTGCGGAGGACATCGGGCGCGAGATCGCCGCCCAGCGGCATTTGCTTTGCGGCTGTTCTCCCGCCCGCCTTTTCGAAGAGTTCTGCAAGGACCTTTTGGGCCGCCAGACCCGCTCCGTTGTCACCGGCCTGAGGGATCATGGGATCCTCGGCCTCCTTCTCGGCCGCATCGGCGAAGCGTTCGAGACCGATTCCCTGCTGTTCGACAAAGCCTGCTCGCTTTTGGATATCGCCGATCGCGAAAAATCGCTGAACCATGATCTTGGCCTGGCGGAAATGTCGGCGCTCCTTTTTTGGCCCTGGGTCGAATCATTGCTGGCCGGCACGCCGCCCGATCCTTACACGGTTTTGAAAAAGGCGTTCACGGATGCCGGCATGGCCGTGGCCCTGCCCAAGGGGCTGCGCGCCCAGATCATGGATGTCATGGCCTTGGTCGGCAGAATGATCCGGGCTTTGCGCAGCGGAAACATGCGCTGGTCCATGCGCGGGCGGCCGCAGTTCGTCCTGGCTTCCCGGCTGTGCTTCCGGATCGAAAAGGATCGTGCGCCCGAAACGGGGGAGTCATTTGAAAGCCTTTTCCAGCAGGCTTTCCCCGCGCGCCCGATCTGGGGCGCCAGGCGCCGGCGCCATAAAACACCAGCGGGCTAGTGAACCGCCGGCAGGGCGGCCGGCCATGCCAGGCGGACGGTTTTATGCTACAATGCCTTTGGCCCTGACAAGAGCGGGAGGCCGGGATGAAAAAAATATCGCAGTGGCCGTTCGTCCGCATCTTCAGCCGCTGGTTCGATGCCGCCAACAATGCCATCAACGGCATCCTGCAGGCGGCCAAAACCCAGCGTCATTTGAAATTCCACCTGCTGGCCGCTTTTTCCGTCCTGCTCTTCTGCTTTGCCCTGGGCGTGAGCAAATACGATTTCGCCGTGATCGCCCTGGTCACCTTGCTGGTGATCGTGGCCGAAATGTTTAATTCGGCGCTGGAGGCCGCGGTCGATCTGAGCACCCGGGAATCCAGTGAACTGGCCAGGACGGCCAAGGACATTGCGGCGGGAGCGGTGCTGGTCAGCGCCGTCGGTTCCCTGGTGATCGCCTATCTCATTCTGGGACCGCACATCGTCCGTATCGGACGGGGACGTTACCACGTCCCGCGCCACGCGGCCGGAAACATAGCCGTTCTGGCCGTGATCATGATCATGCTGGCGGTCATATTGATCAAAGCCCATTTCGGCAGCGGCTATCCCCTGCGCGGAGGTTTTCCCAGCGGCCACACCGCTTCGGCTTTTTCGCTGTGGATTTCGCTTCTGCACGTGACCGCGAACCACTGGCTGATCATTTTCGGTTTATTGGCAGCGCTGCTGGTGGCTGCCAACCGGGTACGCCTGAAAATCCACTCTTTTCGCGACGTTTTTTTCGGAGCCCTGCTGGGATCGGCCATCACCCTGGTTTTGTTCCGCGTGTTTTACCGTTGAGCCGCCTGTCAGCAAGCCCCCCCCTTCGAACTTGGCCTTGACGGCCGGGGCCATTTC
>JADFDP010000047.1 GCA_018262835.1 Candidatus Aminicenantota bacterium | reverse complement strand
GACGACTACAAACGCAATCGCACCAACATCAACGTCGACGCCACCAGCTATATCAACGACTTCCTCGGCTCGCACGAACTGAAAATCGGCGGTGAGGCGCAGATCGCGCGGACCACATGGTATTTTCACGGCGTCAAAGATCCCATCACCGGGGCCTGCTTCAACTCCATGATCGGCGATGATTATTACTATGGATTGATAATGAAAGGCTCCGGCGATGTCGACCGCAAGGACAACCTGGACGACTACTTCGGCTTTATCCAGGATACCTGGCGCGTCAACAATCACTTGACCATCAACCTCGGTCTGCGCCTGGAATACAATTCGGTCACCTGGCCCGCGCAGGGCGACCCCAACGAAGGGCCAATTACCATAGGCAGCAGGACCTTCAATCGCTACATGCCCGAAGCGATCACGCCCCTGAAATGGAAAACGCTGGCGCCGCGCTTCGGCTTGATCTACGACATCAGCGGCGACGCCAAGACACTGTTCAAGGCTTCCTGGTCCCGCTATACCATGCCCAACCAGGTCGGCTGGGTGAACGTGTCCCACCCCAACGGTTGGGCCGGTTACATACAGTGGTTCAATCCTGACGGCAGCTTTTACCCGTTTTCTTTACCTTGGGCCTCCCCGGGGCAATCCAAGATCGGCTACAAGGACTACGGCCTGAAGGCTCCCTTTACCGACGAATTGACTGTCGGCATCGAGCGCGAATTGCTCACCGACTGGTCGTTCAGCGCGCGCTACATGCGCAAATGGGACCGGCAGCTGATCCACAAGATCGATGCGGCCGACCTGGATGCGGACTTGCTGATGTCCACCGGCGAGATCGTCTGGAATCCGCTCAACTGGGTGCAGGTCCAGACTCCGGTTGTGGATCCCATCACCGGGCAGACCGTCACTTTCTACAGGATGATCCGCAACCGCACCGACGAATACATCACCAACCCCAAGGGTGCGGAACGCAACTACACCGGCGTGGAGATCACTCTGAACAAGCGTTTTTCCCGCGGCTGGGGGCTCAATGCCTCCTACACGTACGCCCAATCGACAGGCCTGATATCCACGGGCCGCGGCAACGCGTCGCTGGGCACATCCACGCTGTTTACCAATCCCAACGCCCATATCAATGCCTACGGCAATCTCGACATGGAGAGCAAGCACCAGTTCAAACTGCAGGCCCTGTTCAAGGGCCCGCTGGGCATCAACATGAGCGGCTACTTCCGCTATCTGGCGGGTCTGCCCTGGAGCCGGTTTGTCACTTCCATCTACATGGGACTGGCCTTGCCAAGTTCCGTGCAAATCTACGCCGAGAAACGCGGACAGAACCATCTTGATGACACGGTTCAGCTCGACTTGCGGCTGGAAAAAATGTTCAAGATCAAGAACGTGAATCTGGCCGTGTTCGCCGACTGCTTCAATGTCTTCAATCAGGGTGCCGCCATCCAGGTGTGGCAGGATTCCAGCGACCACACATACGATTTGGGCGAGATGACCTCAATCTGCAACCCGCGTGTTTTCCAGCTGGGAGCGCGCATCGAATTCAACTGAGGCCGATACTCGGCTGGTTTCGATTTTAAAAGGGGGGGCACTTCGGTGCCCCCTTTTTTTTTGATATCGTGACTTGCCCGCGCCCGATTTCTGCGCTATGATCACCCAATGAAACCCCGTTCTTTGTTCCGATGGCCCGCCTGGAGAAGGATTACCCGCAGGCATCTGGCCATGGCCGGGATCCCGGCCCTGGCATTGCTGCTGGCGCTCCTGGCGCTGCTGCCTAGCCTTCGGCACTGGCAGCGGCAACGCCGGCTGCGCAACCTGAACGTCATCCTGATCACCATCGACACCCTGCGCGCCGATTACGTCGGCGCCTACGGCGCGGGTCGCGCCAGCACGCCGGCACTGGATGCCCTGGCCGCCGACGGGGTGCGCTTTGACCATTGCATCGCCCAAACGCCCTTGACTTTGCCGTCCCATACGTCGATTCTTTCGGCCACTTACCCGCTTTTCCACCGCGTGCGCGACAACGGCGCATTCCTGGTTCCGCAGGCGCTGCCGCTGGTCAGCGAGGTCCTGCAGAAAAATCAATTTGACACGGCCGCTTTCATCGGCGCCTACGTGCTTCATGGCAAGTGGGGTCTCAGCCGGGGATTCGCGACCTACTCGGACCGTTTCGACATGGGCCGCTACGGCAAGATCATGCTGCAGAACGAAAAACGCGCCGACGAGGTGCTGGGCGACGCGCGCCGCTGGCTCGAACACCGCCCCGGGCGGAAGCGATTCTTCGCCTGGATCCATCTCTACGATCCGCACTCCCCCTACAGCCCCCCGCCGCCATTCGCCGCGCGCTTCCCCGACGATCTCTACCGCGGCGAAGTGGAGTATGCCGACAGCGAACTGGGCAAATTCTTCGCTTTCCTGAAAGACAAAGGGCTGTACGACAATTCCCTGATCATTGCCGTCGCCGATCACGGCGAGGGGCTGGGCGATCACGGCGAGATGGAGCACGGCTATTTCTTGTATGAACCGACGGTGCACGTGCCGCTGATCATGCGCGCCCCCGTGTCGTTCGAGAAAAGTTCGGTCACGGAAACCGTTCAGCTTGTGGACCTGGCTCCGACCCTTGTCGATATCCTTGGCATCCGGGCGCCTGCCCAATGGCAGGGCCGCTCCTTGCGGCCTCTGCTGGAGGGGAAGCCGGGCAGCGGGTTCAACCAGGCCTACAGCGAGACCTACTATCCCCGTTTCCACTACGGCTGGTCGCAGCTGCAGGCGCTCTACGACCAGCAGCGCAAATACATCCTGGCGCCGCGCGATGAGCTGTACGATTTGAGCCGCGACCCGCAGGAAGCGCATGATCGCGCCATGGACAGCAGCCGGGGCGATATGCGCGGCCGCCTGCTGTCCTTTGTCAGCCAGTTTTCGCGCGGCGCCCTGTCATCCGACAACATGCACAAGATGACCCCGCAAGACCAGCAGCGCCTGGCCGCCCTGGGCTACCTCACCGGCATCGTGCAAGTAAACGAACAGGCTCCGCTGGCAGACCCCAAGGACAAACTGCCGATCAGCAACGCCTTGGCCAGGACCGTCACCCTGGTCAATGAGAAGAACTGGCAAGAGGCTGTCGATTCACTCCGCCGCATCGTCGCCGACGAACCGGAGCTGGCCGATGGCTGGAGCATTCTGGGCAACGCCTACCTGGGCCTGCGCCGGCAGCGCGAGGCGCTGGATGCGTTCCGCCGCGCCCTGGCTCTGAAGCCTGACAACAATTTCACCATGCTCAACCTTCTCACCACCATGATTGCCCTTGGCGAGTATGAGGCCGCGGCAAGCGAAACGGAGCGCTTCCTGAAGCAATTCCCCCGGGACGCCGCCCTGCTGGAGAGAATGGGGAACATCCGCTTTCTGCAGAACCGACCGGACGAAGCCCTGAAATACCTCCGCCAAGCATTCGCCATCGATCCGACCGCCTCGCAATCGTTCAACCTGGCGGGGGAAGCGCTGATACTCAAAAAGGATTTTGCCGCCGCCGAGGCGATCCTGCGCCAGGGCATCCGCGAGAACCCGCAGGCAAAAAATACCCATTACCTGCTGGCCCAGGTGCAGGAGTCCCTGGGACGGACGGACCGGGCCCTGGAGCTGTACCGACAGGAATTGGAAATCAATCCCGCCAAATACGAGGCGGCCGTCAACCTGGCCAACTTTTTCAAACAGGCGGGGCGGATGGATGAGGCTGCCCGCTACTACCGCATCGCCATCGACCGCAACGGCAGGCTCAAGCTGCCGCGTTTCCACCTGGCCGAGATCATGTTGAAAAAAGGGGAAAACCTGCCGGAGGCCGTCGAGCTGTGTTTAAAGGGGATTGTCATCCCGCCCCGCGATCAAGAAACGCTCTTCGGCTACTTTGTGCTGACCAATCTCTACGCCGCACTCGGCAACAGGGAGCGCTTTGATTATTATACCCGCGAGGGAGAAAAGCTGATTGCCGCCATCAGCCGCTGAGCTCCGCCCCGGTCAACCGCCGGCCTCTTTCAGCAGCTCCGCCAGCTGCAAGCGCTCCCCCCGGCTCAAGCGCCCGCCGTACTTGCCGTCCAGGATTTTCAGCACACGGCGCGCTTCGCTGCGGCGCCCGGCGCTCAAGTGGGCAATGGCCAGGTTGAAATAGGCGTTGACAAACGTCGGGTCGAGGCGGATCGCCGCTTGCAGTTCAACCACCGCCTGCGGCAGATCGGCCCGGTAGAGGCTGACCACCCCCAGCCCGTTGATGGCCGTTACCAGCCGTGGGTCGGCCTGCCGGGCCCGGGAATAAAACTCGGCGGCCAAACGCAGATTCTCGCTGTTTTTCTGCCGGCGGAAGGCGTTCAAGTAGAAGGTGCCGAGGCCGCTCAAGGCCAGCGGCTGGCGGGGATCGATACTCAGGGCTTTGAGAAAGGACTGCTCGCCCCCGCCGCGATCGAGCTGAACCAGGCCGAGCTGGGTCCAGCTTGCCTTGTCGGCGTCGTCTTCCCGGACAAGTTCGGTCAGCAGCTCTTCCGCCAGCGGGCTTTCACCCAGTTTCATCAGCAGCTTGGCCGCTTCGCGGCGACCCTCCGCATTTCCCGGCTGCGCTTTCAGCCTGCGATCTGCCAGCAGCGCCCGGACGGTGGCCAGGGCCTGGTCCGCCTGCCCGGATTGCAGCTGCAGGTCCGCCAATTCGATCCGCAATTTGGAGTTCAGCGGCTCCAGGGCCGATGCCTGGCGGAAATGCTCCAGGGACCGGGAGGCCAGCCCGCGGCCGCGGAAGATTTCTCCCAGCAGGACATGCGCCTGCGTAGAGAGAGGATCCTGGGCCAGCAGCTGCAGCGCCATCTCTTCGGCCTCCGCGCTTCGCCCGCGGGTGCGCAGCAGTGACGCCAGCAGCAGCTTGAAGCGGGGTACCCCGGGGAAGCGCGCGATGGCTTCGCGCAGCATGGGATCGGCAGCGCCGGGGTCATTCCTGGCGCGGTTGAATTCATACAGCCGATCATAGAATTGCGGCAGCTTGTCGTGAAGGCCTTCGGAACGCAAGGCCGCCAATTTCTGCGCGGCGGCCGCGAAATCCTTGTCGTCGATATCCCTTTCCACCGCTCCCAGGCGGTTCAAGATCACGATCCCGCGTTTGGGGTCTTCGGCCGGTCCGCTGCCCGGCGCATCGCCAGAAGACGCCAGGTAACCGAGCGCACGCAAGCTCTCCTGGTCCTGGCCGCTCAACTTATGGCGAACGGCCTGGGCGGGATTCCGGATACGCCCCAAAAGGTCGTGGAGCTCGCTGTCCAGCTTTTTTGCCAGTATGTTTTTCTTCAAATAGAGGTTCCGGCGCTCGCCCGGGTCGGCCTGCAGGTCGTACAACTCGGGTTCGGGAAGCGAAATGTACTTGAGGGAGCCGCGCAGTATCCCGGTCAACGGCGCCCAGTTCATCTCCTCCATCCCCTGCATGCTCTCGAAATAGCGGCCCGCATCCGACTCCGCGACCTCCCCGCTCGCTGCCAGCAGGGGCGCAAAACTTCGGCCCTGCACTGCCGCCGGCAGCGGCAAGCGGTACATAGCCAAAATGGTCGGCAACAAATCAACCAGTCCCACCGGCCTGGAAACGATCCGCTTTTCCGCTAAGAGGCCCGGCTGATAAAAAAACAGCGGTACGCGCAGCATCTCGTCATAGCAGAACACCCCGTGGCCCGATTCGGCGTGCTCGCCGAAACCCTCGCCGTGATCGCCAACCACGACCACCAGCGTGCGCTTCAATAATCCGCGCTCTTTGAGAGTCTGCACGATGCGCCCGATGTACTCGTCCATGAAGGCGAGTTCGCCGCTGTAGGAATCGTCGGGGAAAATATCGGCCCAGCGGCGCGGCGCCTGATAGGGGGCGTGCGGGTCGTAGAAATGCACCCAGCAAAAGAAAGGGCTCTTGGGGCTGCGCTCCAGCCAGCGCAAGAATTTGGCGTACACCCTGTCGGCGGGAATCTCGCTGCGGTAGTTTCCGCTCAAGTCCTTGATATCCAGCATGTCGTCATAGTCGTCGAACCCTTGATTCAGGCCGAATTTTCCTTCCAGCACATAGGCGGCGATCAGCGCCTGAGTGGAATAGCCCGCCGCCTTGAACACCTCGGCCAGCGTGGTCTCTTCCGGGCGCAGGATATACGTTCCGTTGTTGCGCACCTGGTGCGCCGGGGGCTCACGGCCGGTCAGCAGGGTACTGTGTGCGGGCAGGGTCAACGGCACCGATGTGCGCCCGTTGTCGAATTGGATGCCTTCGCGGGCCAGGCGGTCCAAATTGGGAGTGTGGGCCGCCTTGAACCCGTAGGCGCCGAGGCGGTCGGCCCGGGTGGTATCGAGGGTGATCAGCAGCAGGTTGTAGCCTCTGGCGTCGGGAATGCCGCCACTTCTGCGGCAGGCGCCGGCCAATGCCAAAACGGCCAACAATCCCAGGCCGAACCAGCGCACGGTTACGGAGCGGGCCTGCATTCCGTCCTCGTTGCCCACGATGCCGACTATTTTTTCTGCAGCAATTCCAATAGCGCCTGGGCTTCGGCAAATTTCGGATCGTCCTTGCCGATTTCGCAGAATTTTTTAAGGTATTCAATCGCTTTGTCCATCTGCCCCTTGTTCAGCGAGACATAGGCCAGTTTCAGGTAGGGTTTTGGCCAGTCGGGCTTGATCTGGATGGCGATGCCGTAATATGATTCAGCTTCGTCTACTTTGTTCTGGGCGAACATGATCTCGGCAACGTTATAAGGCAAGGCCGGGTCGCTGGGCTGGATGTCGATCGACTTGCGAAAATTCTCCTCCGCCTCCTTGTATTTCTGCTGTCTCAGGTAGATATCGCCGATTCCGGCATAGGCTTGAGCGGCGGTGGTGTTACCCTTCAAATCGGGTGACTCCAGGAGAACCGCATCCAGAACCTTCTGGAATTCGGCCAGCGCGCCTTCAAAATCGCGCAGCTCCGATTTGCAGTTGCCGATGTAGATACCGGTCTTGTACAGGGTCGGGTTTTTCTGGGCAAATTCCTGGTAAACGGCCAGCGCTTCCTCGTACTGGCGGTTTTCGAACATCTCGTTGGCGCGCAGAATGGCGTCGCGGTTCTCATCTCCGGCGGCCCCAGCTCCTTTTTTCAGCACGAGACGCACGTCCGGGTTGGGGGCGGCGGCGCTGACCATCATCTGGGTAGTAAAGGAGGCATACCCCTCCAGTTCGCCGGAGATCCGGACCGCCCCCTTGCCGATGCCGAGAAAACGCCATTGCCCACTCTTGTTCGACTTGACCTGCAGGGAATAGGTGTAATCCTGGTATTTCAGTGTGATGGTGACGTTCTCCAGCGGGGCGCCGTTTTCATCGACGGCCAAGCCGGCCAGCCGGCCGTTGCCCCGCCCTTCCTGGGCATAGGTCAAAGCGGCCATGGCGAGCAGCAGGCATGCCGGGAACCAAATGCGGAATTTATTGAACATGAGCGTCCTCCTTGGATAGGTTGAAACCTTCCTTTTCATTTCTTTTTCAGTGAAAAAAACTGGCGATTCATCTTGCCGCCGATCGGGTCGCTGAGCAACAGGTCCAAATGGCTGCGGCCCTTTTTTAACAAGACCGTCATGTCGAATCGCAGGAAGCCGTCGTTCAGCTCCTGGGTACTGAGGTTCAGGCGGCGTTCCTCGCTGTGGGTGGCGATCGTTCCGTCCGCCAGATAGAGGTTGTAGGCAATGTGCAACCTGGCGACTTGCTGATTGTCCGGGCCTTGTTCGAACACGAGATCATGAACGGCGACCGCAACGGTCACGCGGTCGCGCTGGGGATCGGCGGCGATGGTAAATTTCAGGTAGCGGCCGGCGATCTCCTTTTCCGAACCGGTCAACTGATATTTTTTGAATGTTTCCAAGTAATCCATCAGCTGCAGCGGCGTGTTCACCATGTCCAATTCATAGACGCCGAAGCCCTGCCGATCGACGAATTGCACGTAGAAACCGTACTCGCCATAGTACCAGCGGATGAAACCGCTGGAACTCGCGTCATTGAGGGTGGAAATCTCGTTCTGGCTGGTAGGCGGGCCCAGCACGAGGTAAATCATGCCGCGTGCCGTATCCCAGCCGTCCCGGCTGGCTTCGTGGAAATGGCCGTTGACGAATTCAAAGCGCTTCTCCACCTCGTAGCGGAACTCGTTTTCCTCGGTCGCCGGATCGGGATCGCGGATCTCCCAAAATGCGTGGATAAATTCCCGCCGCAGTTCCGGTGTGGGCAGCCGGCGGAAAACGCGATCTTCGTTGCCGGTCAGGAAATGCCGGGCCATCTGGTAAAAGGTTTCACTTTCCGGGTCGAGCTTGGCGGCGCGAGCCAAGGTCATGCCGGCCAGGAGGAGAAGCATGACGGCAAGCCAGAGGCCAGGCGAGGACAAAACAGTCCGTTTCATTTGGGCTCCTGCATTCGTTTCAGCAGGTCGGCGATGTCCGGCTGCCGGGAATTGACTTTCAGGGAAGCCGCCAGCGCTTTGCGCGCCTCCGCGGGGTTGTTCAGGCGCAGGAAGGAGAGCCCGAGCGCATTGAGCACGGACGAATCGCTGTCATAGCTCTGGTTGGCCTTCAGCAGATCATCGACGGCTTCAGCGTAGCGGGCGAGATAGTAATAGGCCTTGCCGCGCAGGGAATAAAAATCAAACGCGGCCGGCTCTTGTTTTTGGAGCGGCGCCAATACCCCGGGAATTTGCTCGTACTTTTTCTGAGCGAACAGGAGCTGGACATAGGGTTTAATCAGTCCGGCATTGCCCGGGTCCTGCGCCAGTGCTTTCAGGTGGGCTTGCTCCGCTTCGGCAACCCGGCCGCAGTTTTCGTACTGGCCGGCCAGCATGCTGTCGTAGATGTAGGCTTTTTCATTGGCCAAAATCGGCGCGGCCACCGGCGGATGGGGCAGATGCAGCTGCCGGGAAACGCTGAAAGTGGCCTCGCCGCTCAGGCGCACGACATTCGCCGCATCGCGGGCGCGAACGGTCAGGCGGTACTGGCCGGGAGGAAATGGATCCAGGCTGGCGGTGAACACCTGCAGGGCCCCTTCGCCACTGGCTTGGGCGGTGAAACTGCGTGAAAAGGGCGCCACCCCCGCTGACGCTATATTGCTTACCTCGATCTCCGGGATCATGGCGCCGGTATCGCGTCCGCGGTCGATGCAAAAGAGGACCGTGAGCGGTTCCTGCTGTCCGAAAGTTCGCTGGGGATCCGAATTGACTTGCAGATTCAGCAGCGAAAAAGCACTGCGGCCGGCGCGCGGCTCGCGGTTGATGTTATAGGAGACGAGCGGACCGAACAGCGCCCATTGGCCCGTCGGCGGAACGCTGATTTTTTCGCTGAAAAAGCTGAACTCCCGGTTAACCGCGTTCTGGATGAATACGGTCACATCGAAATCGCCGTCGATCACCGGGAACATGTCGGCCAGGATCAGGCCATTGGTCAGGGCCTTCTCCATTTCCTCTTTGGAGTAGGTGATCGGCAGATTCTTGGTGTACTGGTAGATGCTGCGATCTCCTTTTTTCAACTCGATCACCAGCTTGTAGGAGCAATAATATTTCTTCTTTTCATCCAAAAAGTCAACCGAGATGCGCTCCGGCCAGATGGCGAAATGGATGAAATTCATCTTCAGCAAAGGGTCACGCAGAAGAACCAATTCGTGACGGTTGTTGAGGAAATCAAAGGAAGACTCGACATCGACATAGGACTTGTAGTCAAGGAACTGCCTGGCGTATGCGGTGTTGAGGTGCTCGCTGGGAAGTTCGGAAATCTTTGCCAGCAGCTGAATGTCGCGCATGGATGGGGAATAATTGACGAGCTTTTCACCGGGAATCAGCGACAGTGCCACGTCGGCAACTTCCGGCTTGATGCTGTAGATCTTTTGGTAGATCGCCTTGTAGTCGAAGTTATTGAAATCACCAATCTGCTTGACGATCAGCTTGTCGGGGCCGTCCTGCGCCGGCACGTACAGTTTGAAGTCACCGGCTCCGCCTTTGCGGTAGAACACGACATTGAACACCATGGGCAGCCCTTTGGACGGATCTCCGTAGTATTCCCAGATTTCGATCGGGTAGAGATAACTGTTGAATATCTCGTTCCGATTGGACGGGGGACCGAGCAATATGTAGATCCGTCCGCGGTCGGTCTTCCAACCTGGAAGGGGGGAAGTATATCCATAATAGCGCTTGGCGTATTCAAAACGCCTGATGTGTTCGTCCTTGTACTCATTCTCCGGCGTTCCCTTGGAAGGATCGCGCTGCTTCCAGAAAACGGAAATGAACGCGTCCCGGTCACGCTCATTGGTCAATTGCATAAAGACGTGCCGCTCCACGGGCGTGATGATGTATTGGGTCAGATCCAGCCATGAGGCGTATTTTTCTGCCAAAGCGGTCCGTGCGGTCAGTGTGGCGCTCGGCAGCGGCAAAATGGTCAGGAGCAGGGCAACAATCAATAAAAATGGTCTGCGCATGGCACAACTCCTCTTATTCTAGCAAGAATGTCGGTCGTGGTCTTTGTCTCATACCGCCTGGGGTGCCGCCGGCTTGCGTTTGCCTGGTTTGATTATACCATGATCCGCAACAATTTCACAACACCGGGCCAGTCGATGCGCTCACGGCCGGCCCGGGGGCTGGCGCAATCGATTCTTGAAATATCATATTCCCGCCCCCGAAAGGACATTCGTGACCCACCCATCCCGAATGGCGGGCCAGCGCCTTGGCCCACGCCATTTTCCTTGTTTTCATATAAGCAACTTATTCTTCCCTGAAACGCATCAGGTTCCCGGCCGCGAACGTCCACTCCGGCGTGCGCAGCTCGATCCCGAAACCGGCCGCGTACCATGGGCTCAATTGGACGTCATCGGGATTCGCCAGAATCTGGATCTCCTGCGCCGGCATATAGCTCTGGGCCAGGAGAAAAACCTTCCGGCCTGTCCCCCGGTTCACGGCTGCATCGACAACGATGACCGCGTGGCCGGGGTGGCCGGGCTGGATAAAGATATCGCCAATCTCCGGATCGTCGCCGGGAGCGGCTGCAAGCTCTTTGGCCAGCGAGGCCGTGCCGGCGTAGGCGAAGACCGTTTCCAGGTACTTCCAAAAGTCGACGTAGGCCGTTGAAGGCGCAGCCGCCTGCTGCCGCCAGGACACGGAGTTGCCTCGGACCTTGATGCGTTCGCCGCGCCGCCAGCGGCTGTATTCGGCCATGAAGCCGCTGGCGAAACGGAAGCGGATGTCGCTGTAGCGTCCTTGGGCGAACAGGTATTCGGCACGCAGGCGGATGACCGCGTCAGCGCACTGGTGCAGATCCCGGCGGCCGATGGGCAGGTCGACCGCCGCGACGTAAACGCCATGGCTGGGCTTGAACCGTCCGTCAAAAAGCTTCACAACGCTCCCATGGGGTTTCAGCGGCAGGTTCCGCAAATAGGCGGCGAACGAATCGGAAGCCGCTACGACTCTGGCGCATCCCGCCGGTGCCAGGAAACGATCCTTGATGGTCATGCCGCGCGGGTCAACAGATATGTCCGCTCTCAATAAGCCCTTGGAAACAAACAAGAGCGCAAGCAAAATAATTGTTGCTTGGGAAACGCCTATTTTCGTCTTCACCCCTCTACCTTACGCCTTTCGCCCTGCCCCGAGCACTTCCAGAGCCCTAATCCCATTCAAAGACGTAATCCGACAAATGCTCGGTCCGGTTCAGCTTGGCCAGCACGAAGCCGCGCGAGCGGTCGTGCAGCAATACCGTGACCGAGGCGTTGTCCAGGTGGAATTTCCAGAACCACTGGTCCTTCAGTCCCAAGGCCTCGGCCAGCAGCGCTTTCAGCACCGAGCGGTGCGAGACCACGGCGATGCGTTCTTCGCCGGCGGCCGCCAGCAGGCGATTGAAGTGGCGGACCCGCGCCTTCACCGCAGCCAGCGATTCGCCGCCCGGAAAAGACATCCGCTCGGGTTCTTCGAGCCAGCGCCGCCAGAGTTTCGGCTCCTCAATGGCAATCTCTTTTTTCCTCCGGCCCGCCCAGAGCCCCAGGTCGAGATTGTTGACCAGCTCCTGGAGCTCGACGGCCTGGCCGGGAAAGCAGATGGCCGCGGTCTCCACCGCCCGTTTCAGTGGCGATGAGAAAACGCGTTCCACCTTCAGGCCCGAGAAATAGGCGCGCAACTCTCCGGCCTGCTTCAGTCCGGCGGGGCCCAATGGGACCTCGCCGCGGCCGCGGAAGATCCCCTCGCGGTTGGCCTGGGTCTCGCCGTGACGGATCAGATATATCGTCTTCACTTCAGGGAAATATAAGGCAGCTTCGTGCTCATGGTGATGCGGCGGCGGTTTTCTTCGGCTTCGATGCTCACGTCCACGGTGTTGGGCAGGGCGAAATAATCAGGCGCCAGGTACTGGGCCCATTCCACCGCCAAGACACCGGCACCGATGTACTCGTCGACCGGGTTTTCCACCTCGGCCGGCATCAGACCCAGTCGGTATAGGTCAAAATGGTACAGGTCAAACTTGCCGCTGTAAAGGTTCATCAGCACATAGGAGGGGCTGACCACTTCCCCGACCGGGATGTCCAGGGCCGCGGCCAATCCCTTGATGAAAACCGTCTTCCCGGCTCCGAGTTCGCCTCTGACCAGGACCACCTCGTCACCGCGCAGCAGTCGGCCCAGGCGTCTGCCCAGGGCCAGGGTTTTTTCAGGAGCCGAGGAAAGGAGAGTGAAATTCATTTATTTTCAGGACGCTTTTCGGGATGAAAGCGATCATGTCACTGGCAGTCAGCCCCATCTCCCCGGTCTGGCGTGCAGCCAGGTCGCCGGCATAACCATGCAGGAAGACGGCAGCGGCCAGGATCATTTCCATTTGCTGGTACGGATAGAATTGGGCGATAAAGCCGGCGATCATGCCGCCAAGGACGTCGCCGCTGCCGGCCGTAGCCATGCCCGGGTTGCCGGTCTGGTTGACCCAGACCCGGCCTTCGGGAGTCGCCGTCAGGGTGCGGTGCCCTTTCAACACAAGGAACACCTGGTGCGTCATGGCGAATTCCCGGGCCAGGGCCAAGCGGTTTTCCTGAACTTCCTTGATGGCCTTGCCGGTCAGCCGGGCGAACTCGCCGGGGTGCGGAGTCAGCACCAGCGGCAGCGAACCGCGGGTTTTCAACAGGCCGGTCTGGCCCTGCAGCACATTGAGGGCATCCGCGTCCAGAATGATCGGCTGGCGCGATTCTTTCAGCAGCAGCGAGACGGTATTCAGGGTGGAAAGCCGGTCACCCATTCCCGGGCCGGCCAGGATGCAGGAAAATTCGCCCATTCTCCCGGAGAGTTCTTCGGGTTTTTCAAAAGGAAGGGTCATGACCTCAGGATGCGCCAGGACATAGAGATCGCGGTTGCGCATCGAGACGGCTGCGGTGCACAGGCCCGCCCCGGACTTCAAGGCGGCGTAGGAAGCCAGGATGCCTGCCCCCGGCTTTTCCCCGGAGCCGGCGACGACCAGCACGTGGCCGAAGGCCCCCTTGTGGGCAGCCGCTTTGCGCCTGGCCAGAAGGACCTTGAAATCGGCGGGCTCGGTCAGGCGGATAAAGTGTTCTTTGTCGT
Organism: Candidatus Aminicenantota bacterium; assembly: GCA_018262835.1. Taxonomy (GTDB): domain Bacteria; phylum Acidobacteriota; class Aminicenantia; order UBA2199; family UBA2199; genus UBA2199. Next base: position 4,921 of record JADFDP010000047.1, on the reverse strand, counting down.
TTTCCAGATCAAGGGGAATGCCGATGTCAAGAACGCGGATCTTGCCGCAGTCGGGGCTGCCGTCGGGGTTGAGGTGGGCCCACTTCAAGCTGTGCAGCGCAGCCGTGACCCGGGCCCGGAAATGGATGCCGGCCCCCGGGGCGAAATTTTCGCCCAGGCCCGATGGGATGTCCACGGCGGCGACGGGAATGCCCGAGTTGTTGACCGCTTCGATCGTTTCGGCGTATAGCCCCGGGGTCAGGGGGCTGGCCAGGCCGGTGCCGAACATGGCGTCGACCAGGAAGGTTTCGTTGGCGGCGCAGGCGGCCAGGATCTTTTTCAGTTTCGCGGCGGAGGCGATGATCTCAATGTCAGAGCCCAGGGCGCGGATGATGTCATAATTGGTCCTGGCGTCAGGACTGATCCGATCGGGCGGGGCCAGGAGGAGGAAATGCACGGCATAGCCTCTTTCCAGCAGCAGGCGGCCGATGGCCAGGCCGTCGCCGCCATTGTTGCCCTTGCCGGCCAGCACCAGGCAATCGGGAAAGCGGTTACGGGGAAATTCCGCGCTGAAAAAAGCGGCGGCAGCCTTGGCGGCGTTCTCCATTAAAACAATGGACGGGATGCCGCACCGATCGATGGCGGCGCTGTCCACCGCCCGCATCCAGGCGTTGAGCAGGATCTTCATCACCCCTCAGTCTTTTTCTTGCCCTTCTTTTCCTTTTTGCCGTTCTTCTTTGCCGGTTCTTCGGTCTCTTTCTTGACGATTTCGTCAAGCTGGCTGGCGAAAATGCCGCCGAAACCGCCCTCATCCTTGTAGGCCACCTTGACCTCCTTGACCGGCTCTTTTTTCTCTTCCTGGGACTGGTCAATCATTTTATCGGTCAGGTCGTCCTGCAGGATCTGCTTCTTGATCTCGTCGAGCTCTATTTTTTCTTCCAGGATCTTTTTCTGCCCTTTCTTCACGGTCTTGACCGGTTTTTCGATCTCGATCTTTTTCTTCTGCTTCTTGGCCGCATCGGGCTTGACCGGGACGTCAGCGAACGGGACCTCCGGCTTGGCGAAGTCCTCCTTTTCCTTGCCGTAGGGCTTGCGGGCGGTACTGCGGGCGCGCCCGTCCGCGGCCGGGGCATTTTCCTGCGCGACGTACGCAGCTTCGGCGCGGCGCTGCGACTCCTTTTCCTGGTGCAGTTTTTCCTTTTGCCACATTTCTTCCTCGCGCTTCTTGCGCCGTTCCTCGCGCAACAGGCGGATCTCTTCCTTCGCCTTAAACTCCTCATCAAGCTGCAGCTTGCGGGACTCCTCCCGCCGGCGTTTCTGGTCCTCGATCAGGCCCTGGCGGCGCTGCTTTTCCTCTTCCTCGATCTCCACCACGGCGTCCGAATCCAGGTAGAAGACGCCGGCCAGCTTTTCGGCAGGGATGAACTCCTGGCCGCTGAGGATGACCTCTTCGACCAGCTTGAGGTCAACCGGAGCGATCAGGTCCAGGATGTGGTAGAGGCGCAGGATGTGGATCTCATAATTCTTTTCGCGGCCGCCGAACTCCAGGAATATCTTGTGGAAAAGCTTGTTGTAGGTCTCCACCTTGCGGAATTCTTCCATCCGCGCGGCCAGGGCATGAAAGACGTCGGCCTCCAGAAAGATCGACTTGTTGACCGCGACCGTCGAGGCTATCTTTTCGCCACTGACCGCGAACAATTTCTTCTCGTTATCGTAGACGATCTTGTCGGTGATGGCGCCCTTTTTGGTGGTCTTGACCGTGAACTGGAATTCGCCCTCCGGGGTCTGCTCAAAGACGAACGTCATTCCCTGCAGGGCCTTGTAGCTCTCGAAGATCTTATCGAAGCCCAGCAACAGGTTCTCATCCTGGTAAAAGTAAAGGGTGTGCTTCTTGTGGGTGAGGGTGTCGGCGGCCTCGATCTCGATGGCAGCGCCGAACTGGTAGAGGTTGGGCTTCAAACGCACCGCCCCGGAATAGATCTCCCTCTGGGTCAGGAAATAGCGCGTCTCGCCTTCGCTGAAAATCTGTTCCTCGAGTTTTTTCCTTTTCTGCAGCAGGTTCTTCCTGTCGCCGAAGCTGAGCTTGCCCAAAAAAGAATTGGCTTCGCTGACCAGGGCGTTCTTCTTGATGTGGTAAAGTGCCGATATCAGGTGCCATTTGCCCCAACCGACGCCGCTGGTCTGCAGCAGATCGATCTTGTACTGGCTGGTCATGATCACATTCAAAGCGAAACAGGTGGCGGCGAAATCAGGCGAGGCCGGGTCGACCTTGCAGAAATTCTCGACGAAGAACTCCGTACTTTCCGATGCCTGGCGTCCTTTGAGGAAATCGCGGATGGCGCCGAAAACTTCGGGCGCGATGGCCTTGAGGTTTTCCTTGAGCATCACCTTGCCGTTGATGAAGGCGATGCCGGATTCTTTGTTCAGCGCCGTGGTCAGCTTCTTGCGCAAAATGTTGAAATCGCGTTCAATGAGCGGCGTCTGGGTCTGGCGCGGGTCGATATCCATCGAGATGTATTCGGCGTCACGGCAGGGCTTTTCCTGCTTGTGCGGCAGCAGGAGTTCGATCTTTTGCTTGACCAGGTATTCGGTGTACTTGCGGAACTCCGAAGTGCCATCATAGCTGAGGCGGATTTCATCGCGGCCGCCGCGGTTACGCGCCTCTTCGACCTTGAGGATCACTCCCTGGTCCACGGCGACGTATTTTTTATTGCCCACCGGCAACTGGCCCGGGTATTCTTTGAAGATCAAATCGCCTGCCTGGTATTCGCAGTCGGGATCGTAAACCTTGACCCGGCTCTTGCGGTCATCCCGCGTCTTGAAAAGAGCCACCTGATAAACCACGTCTGCGAAGTCCAGTGGCAGCGTTTTACCCTTCAGATAATGCCGGATAAATTCAATGTCCTCCGCGCCGATATCCAAACTGGTTTCTATTTTGTTGTCCACTCTGTTTGTTCCCCCTCTAAAAATTTCATGCCCGCAACCGCTGCCCTGCTTTCATGGCCCGCCCGGCTGCGGACGATCTTGGTGCCGGAACGGTCGGCAAGGGCGGCCTTCAGCTTTTCGGCCGAGGTAATCAGCACCTCGCGGCCGCCGCCGTTGATGTAATCGATGGCGGCGATGATCTTGGGTCCCATGGAACCGGGAGGAAACTGCCCCTGGTCCAGCATGCGCCGGGCCTGGTCCACATCCATGCGCGCAATGGGACGGGCGTCCTCCCTGCCAAAATTCTCCACCACCCGGTCCACCCCGGTCAGGATGATGAACAGATCGGCCTTGGCTTCCCTGGCGATCAGAGCCGAGGCGTGGTCCTTGTCGATGACCGCTTCGACGCCCTCGACCAGTCCCGAAGAATTAATAAAAACCGGGATGCCGCCGCCGCCGGCTGCGATGACGACAATCCCCCTTTCCACCATGGAACGGATGGCCCGCTTGGGTATGATGTCGATGGGCAGGGGCGACGGCACCACGCGGCGGAAACCGCGCCCGGCGTCCTCGACCATCTGCCATTTGTTCTCTTTCTTCAGCTGGGCGGCCCGGAAACTGTTGTAGAACGGGCCGATGGGCTTGGTGGGTTTCAGGAAAGCCTTGTCTTCGCGGTCGACCACCACCTGCGTGAGCACCGTGGCCACCTCCTTGTCGATCGAGCGCTTGCGCAGCTCGTTCAGGATGGCCCGCTCCAGCATGTAGCCCATGCTGCCTTCGGTCATGGCGTCGCACACATCCAGGGGGAAGGCCGGGATGGTGTTTGCCGCCGCCTCCATTTGCAGCAGGATATTGCCCACCTGGGGGCCGTTGCCGTGAACGATGATCAGTTCATAGCCCTTGCGGATGATTTCCACCATCAATTGGGCCGCCTTCTGGGCGTTGCGGTACTGTTCCCGGGCCGTTCCCTTTTCCCCGGCTTCCAGCATGGCATTGCCGCCGAAGGCGATCAAAGCAAGTTTCTTTCTCATGTTCTCCAGCCCCAAAAAAGCGGCCGGCTGCCCCCGCTCGAGAGCAGCCGCCGCACTAGCCGGGTAACGGCTATATCTACTTCTTGAACTTCTTTTTCAGGATCTCTTCCAGGGTCGGCGTACCGATCTCCTGGAGCTCGTAGCCGACGCGGACCGTGGGTTTCTTGAATTTGACGATGCGGCCCAGGTCGATGGGCGTGGCAATGATGATCAGGTCGCAGTCCACCTTGTTGATGGTCGCTTCCAGGTCCTTCATCTGCTTGGCGCCGTAGCCCATGGCCGGCAGCAGCACGCCGATGTCGGGATACTTCTTGAAGGTGTCGGCGATCGTGCCCACGGCCCAGGGACGCGGGTCAACCAGCTCGGCGGCGCCGTATTTTTCGGCGGCCATGACGCCGGCGCCGTACTGCATCTCGCCGTGGGTCAGGGTGGGACCGTCCTCGATGACCAGCACCCGCTTGCCGCGGATCTTCTCGTGGTCCTTGACCAGCAGGGGCGAAGCCGCGTCGACCACGATGGCCTTGGGGTTCATCTCGCGGATGTTGTTGCGCACTTCAAGGATGTTCTCCAGGTCGGCGGTGTCGATCTTGTTGATGACGACGACATCGGCGCGGCGGATATTGACCTCGCCGGGATAGTATTCTTTCTCATGCCCGGCGCGGTGCGGGTCGGCGACCACGATCTCCAGGTCGGACTTGTAGAAGGGGAAGTCGTTGTTGCCGCCGTCCCAGAGTATGACGTCGGCGACCTTCTCGGCTTCGCGCAGGATGGCGCCGTAATCGACGCCGGCGAACACGATGACGCCGTTCTCGATGTGGGGCTCGTACTCCTCCATCTCCTCGATGGTGCACTTGTGCTTGGCCAGGTCGGCCTTGGTGACGAACTTCTGCACCTTCTGGGCCACCAGGTCGCCGTAGGGCATGGGGTGGCGGATGGCGGCCACTTTCTTGCCCATGGCGATCAGGATCTGGGATACGCGCCGCGTG
>JADFDP010000046.1 GCA_018262835.1 Candidatus Aminicenantota bacterium | reverse complement strand
TGATCAGCGAAGATTCCAGCGAACGGTACCGCATCGTAGAAAAGATCGGCGAAGGCGGCATGGGCGTGGTGTTCAAGGCCGAGGATATGGTCCTGAAGCGGGTGGTGGCCTTGAAAATATTGAACAAAAACCTGGTCACCGACAAGCGCAACCTGGAACACTTTTTTTCCGAAGCGCGGTCCACGGCGTCTCTGACCCAGGCGAACATCGTCACCGTTTACGACGTGGGCCAGATCAAGGACGATTACTTCATCTCCATGGAATACATTGAAGGCGAAAACTTCATGAACCTTATCCGCCGCAAGAAAGTTTTTTCCCCATCGCAGATCGTGTTCATCGCTATCAAGCTATTCAAAGCACTGGATTATTCGCACCGCAAGGGCATCATTCACCGTGACATCAAACCGCATAACATCATGATCACCAAGCAGAAGGAGATCAAGATCATGGATTTCGGCCTGGCCGTAATCCTGGGCGATCAAAAAAAGGGCGAAAGCGGCATCATTACCGGCACCCCATATTACATGTCCCCGGAACAGATCCAGGGCATCCCGGTCGACCACCGCACCGACATCTATTCATCCGGAACCACACTGTTTCACCTGACCACCGGCCACGTTCCCTTTAAGGGCGAGAACATTTTTTACCAGCATTTGTTCGATCCGGTGCCGCCGATCAAGAAATACCGCAGCGATGTTCCGGAAAAACTGTGTTACATTATTGAGAAATGCATGGAAAAAAAGCGCGAACAGAGGTTCCAAAGCGCCATGGAAGTGCTGAACGAGATGAAAACCATCAAAATATGAGGAGATGAAAATGGATTTTGCCCTAAACGAAGAACACCTGGCATTCAAGGAAGAGACCCACAAATTCGCTGAAAAGGAAATGCGCCCCAACGCCCACGAATACGACGAAAAAAATGAATTCCCTCTCGAAATTATGCAAAAAGCCTTCGCTGCCGGTTTTCTCACTTCCGGCATACCGGCCGAATACAATGGGGCGGGCTTGTCCACCCTGGTCAACACCATCGTTTGCGAGGAACTGGCCTGGGGCTGTGCCGGCATGTACACGTCCATCATGGCCAACACCCTGGCCACCACCCCCATCGTTCTGTTCGGCAGCGATGAACAGAAAAAGAAATTCCTGGTGCCCCTGACCCAGAAAATGTCTTTCGCCTGCTTCGCCCTGACTGAAAAAGAGGCCGGTTCCGACAATTCGGCCATCCAGACCACGGCCGTGCGCCAGGGCGATCAGTACGTGATCAACGGTTCCAAAACCTTCATCACCAACGCCGGCGTATCCCAGCTGGGCGTGGTATTCGCTTCCACTGACAAGACTCGCGGCGCCCGCGGCCTGTCCGCTTTCATCGTGCCCATGGACCTGCCCGGCATTTCCATCGGCAAGCACGAAAACAAGATGGGGCACCGGGCTTCCAATACCGCCGAAATCTACTTCGACGAGGTCAAGGTCCCGGCTGAAAATATCCTGAAACGGGAGGGCATGGGATTCATTATCGCCATGAAAACCCTTGACTACGCACGTCCGGCCGTAGGCGCGGGCGGAGTGGGAGTGGCTCGCGCCGCCTTTGAAGAAGCACTCAAGTACTCCCAAACCAGAGTGCAGTTCGGCCGGCCCATCGCCTCTTTCCAGCATAACGCCTTCAAGCTGGCGGAAATGGCCACCGAAATTGACGCGGCACGGCTGATGGTTTACCGCTCGGCCTGGATGCTGGACAACGGCATGAAGGCCTCCAAGGAATCGGCCATGGCCAAGGTCATGGCCACCGACGTGGCCATGAAGGTCACCGTTGACGCTGTCCAGCTTTTCGGCGGTTACGGCTACATGAAGGAATATCCGGTCGAAAAAATGATGCGCGACGCCAAACTGCTGCAGATTTACGAAGGCACCAACGAGATCCAAAAACACGTCATTTCGCTGGAATTACTAGGGTCGGTAAAAAATATCGGCTGATTGATGAACCGGCAATTTGACGTCATCGTCATCGGCGGCGGCATCATCGGTCTGGCCTCCGCTTTTCACCTGAGCCGACGCGGCCGGAGAGTGCTGGTCCTGGAGAAAAAGTATTCCGGCTCCGGCTCCACCGGGCGCTGCATCGGCGGCATCCGCCAGCAATTCTCAACTCCAGGTGCAATCCGCCTGATGCGCGAGAGCGTGCGCCAGTTCCGCGCCATGCGGGAGGATTTCGGTTTTTCCGTTGAATACCACGAGGGCGGCTATCTGTTCCTGGCCCATGACCCGCAGCGCCTGGAAACCTTCAAAGCCATCCTGCCCCTGCAATTGGAATTGGGGCTCAAGGTGGAGATCCTGCAAGCAGCCGAATGCCTGAAAATCGCTCCGCAGTTGAATCCCGAGGGGCTGCTGGGCGGAGTCTTTTCCCCCGAAGACGGCCAGGCTTACCCGTTCAAGGTCTTGGAAGGATATATCCAGGAGATAAAAAAGCAAAAATCGCAAGTGCGTTTTTTCACCGAGGTGAATGAGATCATCGTTGAAAAGGGAACGGCCAAAGGCGTGAAAACCCTGGCCGGGGAAACCTTCCATGCCGATGTCATCCTGAACGCCTCGGGACCGTGGGCCCGGGAAGTCGCCGGGCTCGCCGGCTGGCAACTGCCCATCGAACCAGAAGAACACGAGGCCTTCATCACCGACCGCGTGCCGCCGATATTCTCCACCATGGTGGTCGATTACCGTCCGGACGGCTGCTACTTTTACCAGCGCAGCAACGGCCAGGTCATCGGCTGCTACAGTCCGGTGCCCAACAAGCCCGGCATTCATACCGAATCCTCGCTGGAATTCCTGGTGGAAATGTCCAAGCGCACCGTGCGCCTGGTCCCGGAGCTGGCCATGGCCAGGGTCATCCGCCATTGGGGCGGCTGCTATTCCATGACCCCGGACGGCAGTCCCTTCATCGACAAGACCGGGATTACGGGATTCTATGTGGCCAACGGCATGTGCGGCCACGGCTTCATGTTCGCTCCGGCCATCGGCCGCTATGTCAGCGAGATCATCCTGGACGGCAGCTACCCGTTTGACTGGTCGGAATTCCGCATGGGGCGGGAGTTCTCGCGCCAGGAACTTATGAAATAAGAACATGGCGATCCAAATCGACGGCGACAACCTGAGCCTGGAACAATTCGACCAGGTGGCCCGCGGCAAAGAGCGGGTGGAGCTGTCGTCCGCCGCCGTGGCCAAAATCAAAAAATGCCGGCTGGTCCTGGAAGAATTCATCCATTCCGACAAGCCTTATTACGGTATCAACACCGGTTTCGGAGCCCTGGCCCAGCGCCGCATCGAGAAAAAGGACCTGAAGAAACTGCAGAAGAACCTGATCAAGAGCCATACCGCCGGCGTCGGCCCAAATCTGCCGGCCGACATCGTGCGCGGCATCATCCTGCTGCGGGCCAACGTGCTGGCCAAAGGCTTCAGCGGCGTGCGCCTGGAAGTGGTGCAGCTGCTGCTGGACCTGCTGAACAAGGATATAAACCCCCTGATCCCGGCCAAGGGGTCGGTGGGCGCTTCCGGCGACCTGGCGCCGCTGTCCCACCTGGCCATGGTCCTGATCGGCGAAGGCGACGTCGTGTACCGCAACCGCGAGCAGAACTCAGCCGTTGCTTTCAAGCAAGCCGGCTTGCAGCCGCTGGTGCTCGTGGAAAAGGAAGGCCTGGCCTTGATCAACGGCACGCAGGTGATGACGGCCATCGGGATCTTCAACCTGCGCGAAGCCGAAAACCTGGCCAAAGTGGCCGATATCGCCGGCGCCATGACCTTCGAAGCCCAGCTGGGCAATCCTTCGCCCTTTTGCCAGGAGATCCAGAATGTCCGCCGCCACCCCGGCCAGATGGAGAGCGCCGGCAATATCCGGCAGCTGATCAAGGACTCGCCCCTGTGGGCCTCCCACCAGGGCCGGAAAAAAGTTCAGGATGCCTATTCCGTCCGCTGCATTCCCCAGGTGCACGGGGCGGTGCGCGACACCCTGAAGTACGTGCGCCGCGTCCTGGAGATCGAGACCAACTCGGCCACCGAGAATCCCCTGATCTTCCCCGACCAGAAGATCATCCTTTCCGGCGGTAATTTTCACGGCGAGCCAGTCGCCTTCGCCATGGATTTTTTGGCCATTGCCATGACCGAACTGGGCAACATTTCCGAACGGCGCATCGACCGCCTGATCAACCCCGCTTCCAACATGGGCCTGCCCAATTTCCTCATGGCCGACAACGGCCTTAATTCCGGGTTCATGATCGTCCATGTCACGGCCACGGCCCTGGCCTCGGAAAACAAGTCCCTGGCCCACCCGGCCTCGGTGGACAACATCCCCACCTCAGCCAACCAGGAAGACCACGTCAGCATGGGCACCATCGGCGCCCGCCAGGCGCGCGAGATCATCGGCAACCTGACAACCATCCTGGCCATTGAATTGATGGCCGCGGCCCAGGCCCTGGATTTTTATGAATTGAAGAGTTCGCCGCCGCTGGAAAACGTCAAGTCCCTGATCCGCAAACAGGTTCCTTTCCTGAATGAAGACACGCGCATGGATGTCCATATCCGCCACATCGCCGGCCTGATCGAGAGCGGCCGACTGCTCGCGGCCGCCGAAAAGTCGGGCTCGCCGCTCCAGTAATGTTCCGCCTCATCCTGCTGGCCGGCATCATCTACCTGCTCATTAAATGGCTGCGCAAAGGCGCTGCACCTGAAAAAAGGGCGCGCGCCTTTGACCGGCAGGATCTGGCCGTTGAGGAAATGGTCCAGGACCCGGTGTGTGGCACCTACATTCCATCCAGCCAGGCCCTGAAACTGACCCAAGAAAAGGAAACATTCTTTTTTTGCTCTTCTGAATGCCGCGACAAATTCCTGGCCGGCCAAGGGAGAAAAAAGTAACGATCCAATAGTGTAAGTGATAGTGTTAGTGTTAGCAGCAAGCAACAGAACGATCTCTTAGAGGGTGCGACCCAGGAAGAGATCCCTGCCAGTGCCGTTGCCCCGTTTACCCTTCTACCCATCAACGAGCGCAGGCTCACTTCGTTTTGCTCATTGGAAATTGGCATTTGTTTGGGATTTGGTGCTTGGTAGTCGGGATTTAAATCTTACCTTACGCCGTATGCCGTACGCCCTAACCCGAGAGCTTTTTCTATCCCAGCGCCACGTCCAGGAACATCATGGCCGCGAAACCGAGCAAGGCCCCGATGGTGGACAGGTCGGTTTCATCACCTCGCTGCGCTTCGGGGATGAGTTCCTCCACCACCACGAAGATCATGGCTCCGGCGGCGAACGAAAGGGCGTAGGGCAGCAGCGGCTTGACCAGCAAAACCAGAACGGAGCCCGCCACCCCTGCCAGCGGCTCCACCAACCCCGACAACTGCCCGTACCAGAACGATTTAATCCGGGAAAATCCCTCGCGCCGCAAAGGAATGGACACGGCGGCCCCTTCGGGAAAATTCTGCAGGCCGATGCCGAAGGCCAGGGCCATGGCGCTGCCCAGCGTCGCCGGCGTCCAGCTGCCGGCCAGCTGGCCGAAGGCGACCCCCACGGCCAGCCCCTCGGGTATATTGTGCAGGGTGATGGCCAGGATCAGCAGCGTGCTCCGCTGCCAGGATGTCTTGATCCCTTCCACATTTTGGGAATCGAGCCCCATGTGCAGGTGGGGCAGGACCTTGTCGATGGCCAGCAAAAAGGCGCCGCCGCTCAGAAAACCGACCACGGCGGGAAGCCAGGGCGGGCCGCCGCCGGCCGCGGACATCTCGATGGCCGGCTTGAGCAGGGACCAATAGCTGGCCGCGATCATCACCCCGGCGGCGAAGCCCAGCATGGTATTGAGTATCCTTTTTTTTATGGACTTGAAGAAGAACACCATGGCGGCGCCAAGGGCGGTAACCCCCCAGGTGAACAGCGTCGCCGCCAGCGCCAGAACAATCGGACTCACTCCTTTCAGCCAAGATGCATCCATGCCGAGCTCCTGGCTTGATTATACTACGGTTTCAGGACCGGCATCCAGCCGCAGCGCTTCACGGCTTCTTTTTATGATATCCCTTTGCAGCGAACGGTTGCAGCTTCTCCAGCCACATTTCTTCGAGCGTCCGCAGATCCCCGCCTGAATCGTGATCCGGATCTTGCTTGGGCGGAAGACGGTCCAGGATTTCAAAGGAGAACTTCTCCTGGCCCAGGCCGTTGAAATCGGCCTGCAGTTCCCTGTTCATGTGCAAATTGTTCTTGAGCTGGAATCTTTCACTGTTGATCTTGCCGTTCAGGTCGGCGCTCCGGCCGATGTAAATTTTACCGTTGACCAGGTTTTTTATCTGGTAGATCCCCATCAGTTGAACCGTTTGCCGGTAGAGTTCCTTAATCTTTTTTTTATCCGTCATTTTGCCCCTATCCGGATGATCTGCTAGCGGTGCGGTTCAACCCGCCGTCGGCTCCGATCGGCCGGGATGAATCCCACAGGTCGGTGCTCAGGTATTTCAATCCGGAATCGTTGAGCGTGGTAGCGATGGTTTTCCCGTGCAAAGGCCCCTGGAGAAGCTTGATGGCGGCGGCGATATTGGCGCCCGCGGAAAACCCGGAAAAAATTCCCTCCACTCTGGCCAATTGCCGGGCGCTGGCCATGGCTTCTTCATCGGCCACTTCAATAAAACCGTCGATGTATTCCGGTCGCAGATACTGCAGATCGGGCCTTGAATAGCCGCCGCCCTGGATGCGGTGATTGGGACGGCTGACAGCCTTTCCGGCCAGCACGGCGGCACCCTGCGGTTCGACGATATAGCATTGGATGGCCGGATCATGTTCCTTGAAAGCCGCCGCGCAGCCGGCAAAGGTGCCGCCGGTGCCGACGAAATCGCAAAAGCCCTGGATCGATCCGTTCGACTGTTTGAGAAACTCCGGCCCCGTATGCAGGTAATGAGCCCGGAAATTGCCCTGCAAACGAAACTGGTCGGCGCGAAACGCGTTTCGTTCCTTCTGCAATTCCCGGGTTCGCATTTCGACAAGTTCAAGATCACCGCCGGAGACTCGGCCCGGAGCGGAACCGGGCAATTGTTCCACCAGGACGACTTCGGCGCCCAAAGCGGCCATCATGCGGGATCTTTCCAGGGAATTTCCCTTGGACATCACGGCTACGAAAGGATAGCCCTTCACGCCGCAGACGATGGCCAGCCCCGTACCCGTATTGCCGCTGGTCAGCTCAATGACGGCCTGCCCGGGCCGGAGTTCGCCGTTCTTTTCCGCGTCCTCGATGATCTGGCGGGCGATCCTGTCTTTTTTGGAAAATCCGGGATTCAAATACTCGAGTTTGGCCAGGATCCTGCCATTCAGGCCTTTGACCAACCTGCCCAATTCAACCAGAGGCGTAGCGCCAATGGCTTCGATGACCGAAGGGAGAAGAAGGGCGTCTCTGCTCATCCGGACCATTATAGCGGCGGATCGTTTGTTTGTCCAGAAAGAGGCGGCCTAGCTACCCTGTTTTGTGTACAATCCATACATTCGGCTCGAGATATTTCCCGATGTTTTTCCGCTTGTCAATGGTGACCGGAACCAAGGCCTTGTCCACGATAAAAGCGCCGGAGCCCGGAAATTTCAACCCCGTCCAATCTTCCCACTCGGCAACGGAGCCCGATATCTTCATGGATCTATGGCAAATTCCGGCAATTTCGCCGCCGATTTTTAAGTGAACCCTCAGCCAGGGATCGAATGGCAATCCGTCTTGCTTCAACCAATTTACATAATCAGCGATCGTTATCAGGGGGAAATTGCACTTTTGAGTCGGCCGCACCGGCAGGGCGACAGTATTTATCCCGTTGCTTTCGGCTATATCCTTCATGATCTTCAACATCTCAAAACTGATTCCGCGTCCCTGGTATTCATCATTTATCAGGATCTGTATCCCGATAAGGACATTCGGTTTTGAACCGCGCTCGCGATCGGTGACCGCTTTTGCCATCGCCCAATCCAATCCCGAATCGGGCAATTCAGCGAAAGGCCGCCGCCAATGCAAGGGCACCGCGTTGGCGACAGCGACGACGTCCGTACCGGCCGATAAGGCAAACTGATAGTTCAAGAAATCGTCATACAAATGCGGCCAGTTTTTATTTACGGTTTCATCATGCTGGATGAACTCGGGCCATATTTCCGCCCCCAAGGCCCTCTGCATTTTTTCAATTCCGCCTTCGCCGATTATTTTTTTATAATTCATGGATTCAGCCTCCAGCCAGCAAGGCCTTCTGGCCGGATTCGAGATCCAGCAGGTAGCGCTTGCGCCACAAGCCGCCGCCGTAGCCGACCAGCTCGCCGGCCGCCCCGATGACCCGGTGGCAGGGGATGATGATGGCGATGCGGTTGTCGCCGTTGGCCCTGGCTACCGCCCGCACCGCGCTGGCAAGCCCAATCGCCGCCGCTTGTTCCTTGTACGAACGGGTGGAGCCGTAAGGGATCGTCTGCAAGCCGGCCCAAACCCGTTTCTGGAACGGAGTACCGGGCAGCACCAGGGAAACGTCGAATTCCCTTCTCTTCCCGGAAAAATACTCCGCCAATTGGTCATTCAGCCTGTCGAGGTGCCCGCTGAAGCCGGGGACGCATTCGGCGTTCAGCAGCCGGTTCAATCTTTTGAATTGGCTCTCCAGCATCCTGCGGTCGACGAATTCCAAAAGGCAGATGCCGTCAGCGGTGGCTCCGGCCAGCATCGGCCCCAGAGGCGTCAAGATCCGGGTGGTCGCGATAAGTTGACGCTCCGGGCTTTGGCTCGGGGCAAAGCCGGCCGTTTTTTTGAACTGGTCGGCAAAACCGCTCAACGATTCGTAACCCGACTCGAATGCCGTTCCCGTGACCCGTTCTCCGTGCCTGATCCTGCCGAACGCCTGACCGATCCTCAGGGAGCGCAGATAGGCCTGAAAAGTCATCTCATGATGCTTTTTGAACCAATAGCGAACACGGCTGGGTTCCAAACCCCTTTGGCGCAAGTCGCGATCCTTCAGCCGGGCCAGCGGGTCTTCATTGATTTCAGCCAGCAGCGGTTTCAGCCAGCCCGGGGCGGTCCCTTTATGCTCCATGGGGGTGCAAACCTTGCAGGGTCTGTAGCCATGCAAAAGGGCGTCGCGCGCCGAAGCAAAAAACTCGACGTTTGCCCGCTTGGGCTTGCGCGCCGTGCAGGTGGGCCGGCAGAATATGCCCGTGGTCCTGATCCCCGCCACGAATATTCCCTCAAAATTGCTGTCCTTGTTCACCAGCGCCGCGTACAGTGTTTCGTTGTCGGGCAATGATGGGTTCATGGCATCACCTTCCCTGTCTTCGCTTCTTGCATTCCGTTCCATTTGGATCCATGGCCATTATGCAATCTGATGAAAGCCGCGGCAACCGAAAACCGCACAACCATTTTTTTCATGGCGGGACTGAATTTCATTTTACATTTTGCTTCGCCCGCGATTTCAGCATCCGGTCCCTTTTGACGAGCGCGGACGGCTTAAAAAATCGTGTAGGCGCCGCCGGCCATAATCGTTTCCCTGCGCCCGTCAGCGTAGCCCAGGGTGACCTCGCGCACCGCGACGCGCGGCTGCGCCTGCGGGATGTAGATGCGGTCGAGGTGGATGACCGCCGCGGCGGAGGAAAAGTCGCCGGGCCCCACGGCGCCGCCGAAATGCTCGCTGCGCCCGAAGGCAATGTGCAGGCCCAGTTTCTCGTCGAGCAGGATTTCGCCGATCGGCTCCAGGCCGAAGTCAGCCAGCACGCCGAACCCCAGCTCGGCCATGTTGCCATAGGCCGGCTCGTTGGCCAAATGCGCGCGCTCGGCCTGCGCCGCCGGCCCATCGCCGTCAACCTTCACGGCACGGTTGGCACGGACCTTGAAAAAAACCACCTCGCCGTTTATCTCAACGGGCAGCATGCCCGCGGTCCGGCTCTTCCCGCCCGCGTCGCCCTCATAAGGCACAATGTAGGCCTCGCCGCTGGGCAGGTTGCCCGCGGTGCCGAGCTCCGGGAAGCGTCCCGAGCTGGCATGGGCCGCGCGGTGGCGCAGGTCGAAGTGGACATCGTAGCTGCTTCTGCCGTCCACCGTGAAGGAGATGTCGGCATGGTCGGCTTCGCTGAGCCTGGCTTGCAGGGCCTCCACGCGCCGCGCCACCTCGCCGTAGTCGATGCGCAGGGCCGGAATCATGGATGCGGCAAAACCTGGCATGGTCGCCGCCCGGAAGCGGAAGCGCCGGGCCGCGACCTTCAGCGGCGCCGTGGTCGAAAACTCGGTCGGGGCCAGGAACAGCTGGGTAAGAGAATAAAGCTGCTCGAAGCTTGCCCGCTCCCCCGCCGACTCCAGCTCGGCGGCGATATCGGGCAGCGGCCCATCCAGGAGGAAGCCGTCTTTGGGGAGGTCGGCGTTGTTCGAGCCGACGTCGGGATAGGCGACCAGCTTCACCTCGGCGAGCGGGATTTCTTCCTTTCTGGCCCGTAGCAGGGCATACAACTCGGCAGCCAGGCGCCGGCGCTCCTTCCAGGCCGGGTTGTCCAGTCCCGCTTGGCGGGGGACATCGACCAGGATGGCCAGCGCTTTATCGGTCTCAAAGCGCGGGAAAACGGAGCGTACCAGGGCGACCAATTCTTCGGGAGCAAGTGTCGGCATGGGTTTCCTCCACCTGCCATTATACTCGTATTGAAAAACTTATGAAAGGACCTCGAGAACGGTATCGACGGCCAGGTACTCCCATGCGAAGTATTCAAAAACCAGCCTGCCTGTAAAGAAAGATGAAGCCATTGAATATTTTTATTCACCGCGGCAGAGTGAAATCATATGCCGTGTGGAAATTCGACCGGCGATAAAGCTGCATGAAACGTCCGCGGAGATCGAAAAAAGAAGTGTACCCATGGTCGCTGCCGCAAATCGCCCGGGTGATCCGTTCAACGTCCGCAAACGCATGGATCCCATCTATGGCCATGGACGTGGCCAGGGCAAACCGGGAGCAATGGCGCAGCATGTAATCAAGCCCTTCCTGATAGGCGATGTTGGTCATGATCTGATAATCCTTGTCCGCCGGGAAAAAAACCGCTTCCCTGTTTAAATTGAACTCGATCACGGCCGAATTCCCCAGGGCATCCGCAACCAGCAGGTGATCGGTCGCGTGCGACCAGGGACGCACCGAGCGGTACAAGGCGATCACTTCGTCGACCGTGGCGCAGGTTTCCAGGGCGATGCGAAACAAATGGTGCTCGCAGATGGCGGGCACATCGGGGTAGTCGTCCGTCCAGTAATATTTATCCGGCTGGACCAGATTGGCCGTGCCCATGACCAATCCTTTTTCATTGACGCCGTCCATGATCCAATGGAAAGGAGCATAGCAGGCGTTGGCCAGCACCTTGTATCCGCTGTCCATGCTGCTGATCTCGACAAACTGCGGTTTTTCATGGTCGTCATCGAAGTTCCGCCCCACGAAGACATCTTTGCCGATTTTCGCAAAAACCAGGCTGCAGTGGGTTTCATCTGAAGCGGTGGCGGATGCGCTCAGACCGGCCGCAGCCCTGAATTCATCATATTTAAACAGGCGATACCACAGATCGACGAAGAATTCGTATTCCAGATGGACAAAATCCAGTTCCTCTAGTGGGATGGCAAACACATCGCCAAAGCCGCGGGCAAGTTCCAGATACGACGGATAAACTCTCCGGTACATATCAATGATTCGGTCATTGAACTCCCGGCGCTGGCCTTCGACCCTCCTCGGATTGCGGCCATAAAGCCGGGCGATACGACCGACCAGGTTGCCATAATCATAATGGCTCCCCGAGATTTCCATACGTTTCGGTATGGCGACGCCATCCACTATGGATGAATATTTCAGGATTTCCTTGCCCATTTCCTGTTGGGCCGTGGCCAGGTATTCCTGGAATTGCCGGTCATAAGTCTGCAGCAACTGGTCAAGGCTCTGTTGGGGGGCTTCCTGTCGACAAGCGGCATGGAAAACAAGCAAAAATAAAATGGAAAATTTGTTAAATTTTTTTTCTTTCATGGGTGACTTCTTTCCGGTTTCTCCTCAAATATTATAACACCAGGAACGAAAAAATTTTTGCCACGGATCCCGTTTTATTTTTTTTATCCGTTATAATGCTTATCTTAGCCATGCCGGAATTCCTGCCTTGAACGGCGGGAAAAACCGGTCGTAGCAATATATCAGGCAGTCACTTTTTTTGCCGCGCTCCCTGGACATGCCTCTCTCATGGCGCATAAGCCGCAGCCTTTCTTGCGCACGGGGAATGATACCGCATTCAAGATCACAAACACCCCCAGCATAAGCCAGTAAACCCAGGTCGGACTTCTAATGATTGCAAAGGCAAGCGCGGTCAAAGAGATCAACGGCGGAGGCAGGATGTAGAAAAAAGCAAGTTTTATTCCCGTCTTTGGATTACCGCTATCCGGCTTGAACATCGCCGCCGCGATTTTCCCCCAGCCCAAATGGCACAATTTGCCGTAATAATAGCAGCCGCTGCAATTGTGTTTCTTCAATAAAATCTGGATGATCACAACCAGGATTACCCAGATGATGGAGAGCAGCGGCAAGCCTAACGGCATCCATATCGGCCAAAGGAGGTAGCCCGTCAGCGTCCACATGGCTAAATAAAGGAGGTTTTCACCAATAACCCAGGACAGGGGGAATGATTCGCACCCGGAAACAATATTATCTTGATAGCATTTGTACATTTTTTACTCCTTTGACTGCCAGGTGCCAAAATCAGCGGCGTGGCTTCTCAGCGTTTGCTGCAGCGCCTTTTCAGGCGCCGTTGGCCAATGTTCTGAGAGAAAGTCTTCAATCCATACCTCCGTCTTGCCTTTCAGCCTGTCGCCGATGCCGATGAATCCCCAGCGCAGCGTCGCGGCTGCCTCCAAGTCCCACTCGCCGTCGCCCACATAGACAATGTCGTTGCAGTTCTGGGCAATGCGGTTTTGGCAGCATTTCATGATGCCGCTGCGTTCAAAATGATCGTCCGCCGAAAACAAAGTTGCTTCATCAAAAGAGAATCCGGCCGATCGCAGCTTCATCAGCGCGGTGTGCCTCCAGCCGCCGGTGGCAAAGCCAATAGTGCAATCTTTATTTTTATAGAGTTCGTTTATGGCTGCTATGGCGCCGCGCTTGGGTTTGCAGGGATTGGCTTCCAGGTGGGCCATGACCATTTCGCCGAACCTTTTCCGGACACGACCGAACATTTCTTTCGCGTCCGCAATATTATTTTCGTCGATGATCTGGTCCAGGATGCCGGAGTCGGTCACATGCTTGAATTTTCTCCAGTCATTATGAACAATCACGTCACCCAATACCTCCCTGATGGTATTTACAAACAGGGCAATGTCAAAATGCATGCTGTCTACCAAAGTATCGTCCACATCAAAAATGATTGTAATCATATGTCTAATCGCCTGACATTCTCTTTTATGGTTGTTCCATTCACCTGCCGAATATAGGGTTTGCTTTTTTGTTTGTCAAGAAAAAGGCACCCGCGGAATTTTATTACCATTTAAATCTATCAGCTTCATTTCTGGAACCTGGAGACATGACCCTAATTGTCGATGATGTCCGAATGGCCATGTTTCCCTCCATTCATGAAATCGATCGATCTGTAAATCTTCCCCTGTCGCTGGCTTATTTTTACAGACGGCCGGGGAAATGTCAATTCTCACCGCAGCGCTTTGAGCACGGTGTTCCAGTTGCGGGTGGTGACGTCGGAGCCGAATTCTTTTTCGATGCGGCTCATGGCCTCGGGCGTCCCCTTCCCCTTGGCCAGGTCCAAAACGCTGAACGCCTCGGTCGGCGTCACTCGCAGGATGCGGAATTCACCCTGAGGGGTGGAGAATGGAATGGCCAGGGTATGCGGCTTGAAGCTTGCGCCGAGGAAAGTCACGTAGAGCCGGATGCTCGGCGTCACGGCAATTCCTTCGAACGGGTCTGCCGATCGGAGTTTCTCCAGGTCGCGCCGGCTGCGCACGGCTACGCCGAAATCTTTTTCCGACGATTTTTTCAATCCCGCCGCGATCTCCCCGGCCACGGCCTTGGCATCCGCCCGCCCGGATTCGAAAAGCACGTTGCCGCTGGCGAGCAGCGTGCGCACGTTCTTGAAGCCCATGGCAACGAACGTTTTCTTGAGATCGGCCATCTTGACGAGCGCATGCCCGCCCACGTTGATGCCTCTCAGGAACGCGACGTAGGGGATCATCTCCATCACCTGGCTGGGCGCAGAAGATCGTGTAGGCGCCGGGGCTCTTTCCAGGCGGGATTGTCGAGCCCCGCTTCGCGCGGGACATCGACCAGGATGGCCAGGGCTTTGTCGGTCTCATGGCGGGGAAAGACGGAACGGACCAAAGCAGGCAATTCCTCGGGGGACAATGTCAGCATGGGCATACTCCGCCGCTACGTATACCCATATTGAAAAGCTTATGAAAGGACCGAGAGAGAGGCAATTGCCCTACTCCTCCGCTTTTCCCTGCACCAGCAGGGAATCGCAGCGGGCACCAGCCAGTCGAAATTTCAGGATTTCCTGAGATTCGGGCGAGTCATACCATTTTTTTAGATCATCGGCATTCGGAAATCGGATGATCACCAAGCGCTGATGGTGCCATTTTCCTTCCAATACCTGTGGATCCGAATCGACGGCCAGGTACTCCCCATTGAATTTATTGAAAACCCTCTCACATGCCGCGAGGTATTTTCCATACTCAAGCTCATCGTGAATGGCGATCTGGGCGACGAAATAGGCGCTCATGCTTTTTTTGAATAGTAAAGTTTCACGCACTCCGCCAGGTGCCTGAGGCGATATCCATCACCTTGCCGCCGACCCGGATGCGAATGGCTTCCCCCGCAGCATCGGCCTGCAGAAAAAGAAGCGAAGGCCGGCCGATCTCGTGCCCCTGGCCGGCTGTGAGGGAAATGGACAGCGTGCCGAGACAGCGGTGCTTCACTAAATACCCGGCCAGGCAGCCGTTGCCGCTGCCGGTTGCCGGGTCTTCGGGAATGCCCAGGTAATCGGCGAACATGCGCACGCTGACCGCATGGCTTGCCGTCCTGCCCTGCAGGCAGAAGACCAGGATGTTTTTCGCCCAGGTTTTTTCGATGAAACGAAAATAGCGGCCGCGCTCCACCTTGGCCCGCCGCAGGAAGTCGAGCGAACGGAGCGGAACCAAGATATGGGGCAGGCCGGTGGATGCTTCCTGCACCGGCCAGCTATCGTCAATCGCTTCAGCGGGCAGTCCCAGTATTTCGGCCAACGCGCCCGCCGGCAGCGTTTCCCCAAACGTGGGCGTCACCTGCTCCATCCACAGCGGACCTCCTTTCCTTGAGGAAAATTCGACCGGAATGGGACCGACTTTGAGGCGCAGGGTAAGCGACGGCACAGCGGCCTTGAGCAGTTCGCGGCGGATGACATGGGCGGCGCCGAGGGTGGGATGCCCGGCGAAATCGACTTCGTGCAGCGGCGTGAAGATGCGCACGGGCCAGCCTTGCGCTTCTTTTTTTTCCGCAAGGATGAAAGCCGACTCGGAAAAATTGATCTCGCGGGCTATTTTTTGCATCTCCTCTTCCGCAGCGGCCTCGGGACAAACGAATACGGCCAGTTGATTGCCGGAGTAGCGGGTCTCGGCAAATACGTCGACGATATGGAATTTCATGATCGCATCTCCTCCAGGATCAATAGCGTTTGCCCGGCGCGGCGGCATGGAGAGCTTTTGCCAGCTCCGCCACCCGCTTCCCCAGTTTCCGCGCGGTCAGCAGGGCATCGTCATCCGGGGAGCCGCAGCTGGCGGCCCCGTAGTGGCCGGAGGCGTCGAGCGGATCCCCCACCACGATCATGCCGTAGATCAG
Organism: Candidatus Aminicenantota bacterium; assembly: GCA_018262835.1. Classification (GTDB taxonomy): domain Bacteria; phylum Acidobacteriota; class Aminicenantia; order UBA2199; family UBA2199; genus UBA2199. Next base: position 2,898 of record JADFDP010000046.1, on the reverse strand, counting down.
CAGCGCCTGGAGGATGGAGATGATGGTCGTTTCCTTGCCGCCGCTGGGATGGGCGGAGGTGGCGAAGGCGGCCCCGACTTTCCCCGCCATTTTTTTCCGCACCGTGATCAGCCGGTCGAAGACGCTCTTCAATTCCGCGGCCATGGTGCCGAAATAGACGGGCGATCCGGCGACAATGCCGGAGGCGGCGATAAAATCCTCCGCGCTTACCTCGGCGACCGGCTTCAGACTGCAGGCAACGCCTTCAACTTCCTCGACTCCCCGGGCCACCTCTTCGGCCAGCGCCCGGGTCTTTCCGGTTCGGGAATGGTACATCACGAGAACAATCATCGGTTGACTCCTTTTGGTCCATGTTTTACATTTTTTCGATGAGCTCGGATTTCAGCCGTCCGATCGCGGTTTCGTTGCGTTTGAAAAAAGTCCATTTGCCGATGCGCGTGGCCGTGACCAGCCCGGCGTCGGCCAGGATCTGCAGGTGCCGGGTGGCAGTGGGCTGCTTGACGCCCAGCTTCTCGGCGATGCGCAGGACGCACACGCCGTCGCGGATCAAGTCACCGTCCACCTGGGGCGGGAAATGGGCCGCCGGGGCTTTCAGCCAGGAGAGGACCTGCAGCCGCTTCTCCTGGGCCAAGGCCCGGAACATCCGACCGGCATGATTTTTCATATAGTTATATTGCTATATTTGTAACTGTTTGTCAACAAAAAAATGAAAATTCCATCCTCTATCAATAAAAATCAAATCCTCCAGGGTCCGGCGCCGAAGCAGCCCGGAGATTCAAGCATCCGGCGTCAAATCCGTGAATAGGAAACCGTCGCGGGATACCGTTTCACCTATGACGATATTCACAGGTTTTTTAAACATGGGCCCGGCAAAGGCAAATGTGTGAAACTCGCCGTTTTCGCCGCAGGGATCTATATGGGCAGGGATCCGTTTCAGGAACGCCTCTCCATACTCCTCCCCGGCGAAATCCGCTGGCAATCGCTTGGGGTCGACGCAGGTGACGATGGCGCGCAGACCGCCGCTCACCATTTCTTGCGAGAGCTTTGTAGTCGGCATTCCCCAGAGCGGAAACAGCGGGATGATCCCACTGCCGGCCAAATTGGCTTCCCTGTACCTGCGTATATCCTCCAAAAAGATATCGCCGAAGGCAAGGCGCTCGATCCCCTGTTTTTTCGCTTTCGTGACAAATCGCTTCATGATGGCTGCATACTCGGCGTCGCGGCACGGGTGGGGAATGGGAATGAGTTGAATGGGAAGACCTATATTTTTCGCCTGCATCCGTACCAGCTCCGCCCTGATCGCGTGCATGGCCACGCGTCCAAATTTTTGATTGATCGTACAGAAAAGACCGACGACTTCTGTATCAGGCTGTTGGCGCAGGACATGCAGCGCCCAGGCGCTGTCCTTGCCGCTGCTCCATGACAACAAGGTTTTCTTTTTCATTTCCTTTTAAAGCCGCACCCTATTGCTCCAACTTTTTAATATATTCGCTTGCGACTTCAATTACCGCGCTCACCGCTTTTTTAGATATTTTGTCAGGCCTGTCTTTCATTGTATGATAGACAATTTCTTTTCGCAGTATGCTTATGGGCATGCCGATAATGCTGACCGTTTCCATTTTCTGCCGCGCGAATTGGCCGCCGTCGGTCCCGCCGCCGCCAAATGGAATGGATATGACTCCAAACGCATGACCGAGTTCCCTGGCGGCCGTCTTGATGCCGGTTAACAGGTCCTTTGACAACCCGGTGAACCCGTTTCTATCGCGCTTCACGATGGAAATATTTTCATACTCATAAATACTGTCAATATTGATCACGACGGTCTTTGCGCTCCCAAGCAATTCTCGATTGTTTTTGATAAAGAACTTTGCCCCCTTCTGGCCGACTTCCTCGCCGTCGCTGAGCAAAACAACAATACGGGTATTTTGCAGAGCGTTTTCAGCGCTGTGGAATATCTCGGCCAGCCGTATGACTATGGCGCAGCCAATCAAATTATCCCCCGCTCCGGGGGACTTGCGTTTTGATATGAAACCATACATGGGCGCGACAAAAATGATGCCAAGAAACAAGACATATTTTAGCCAAACCGGAAATGACGGCATGCCGCCAGCGGGAACACGAAAATAAAAACCGACAAATAGAGCCGCCAAACAAAGCATATAAAGCAAAAGCGGAACAAACAATCTTGCGGGAAACAGCAATGGCGCCTTTTCATAGAATGGGTATACGTACGAACTGTCATGATGGCCGACAATGACCACTTGCCGTTTGGCGGCGGCTTGCGGCTCGATGATGCCGATGATGTTGTTGCCGACAACTTTTTTGAACAAGCCATCAAACGTATCCAAATAAAGTAAAAATTGCGCAATAAAGTATAACGCCCCGATTGCCATGCAAACCAATCCGATCCCCATGCTGACCTTGCTCTCGATAAAAACAGCAATAATTCCAATCAGATAAATCACGGTGAGTATTTTGCCGATGGCAAAAAGAGAATCGGGATGGATCCAAAAAGATTCACGTTTAATGCTATGGCAATATTTGCCCAATAGTGCTTCCAGATCTGCGCTGGCGCCGTAACAGCCTTCCGTGCCGCTCACTCTCGGCCCGTGCTTGTCTATTATATCCGCGGTCAATCGCACCGCCGCTTCCGCAGAATCATCATATATTTTTTTCATAAATTGGTGCCAGGTCTTACATTATTACATTTTTATCTTTCTATCTCATAATGATTTCTAGTTCAAATCCTTGTAGACGTCCTGCCGTTGGCCGATTTTGATGACCAAGACCAGCAATTCAGTTTTACGGAAAGAGTAGATCACTCTAAAATTCCCGGCGCGGATCTTTCGCAACTCCTTGACCCCAGTGAGCGGTTTCCCCGCAAGCTGATCCCGGCGT
>JADFDP010000045.1 GCA_018262835.1 Candidatus Aminicenantota bacterium | reverse complement strand
GCTCGTTCTACTGCCGCCGATCGTTTCTCGTCAGTTCCGCCTATGACGCCAACCCGGTTTTAGCCGATTTCCTAGCCGCCGCCGATCCGGATGCCTGGGCCGCTGAATTGCGCCGCCGCCACATCACCCATATTCTCTATTCTTCCCGGGAATTGCAGCGCCTCGGCCGCAGTTCCGACGCCCAGAAAATTTCCCCGGCCCAGCAACGTCGCCTCTAAGAATTCCTGGCCCGCTGGCCGCGAGTGTTCGCCGACGGCCGCTATGCCCTCTTCCAGGTCCCGCGCTGAACGCCCCTTTTCCGGCAGCCCGCACGCTGCGCCGATCCCGTTGACAGCGCTCCCTTTTTCACGTATATTTCCCCTGGCAAAGGAGAACGGATGACGGCAAGGCTCCGGCTGTATTTCCGCATATACTAACGCAATGCTATCCTATCTCAAAGTCGAAAACCTGGCGGTGGTGGAAAAGGCCGAACTGGACTTCTCCCCGCAGCTGAATATCCTGACCGGCGAGACCGGGGCCGGCAAGTCCATACTGATCGACGCCATCATGCTGCTGCTCAACAAAAAAACGCCGGCCAACATCGTGCGCAGCGGCAAGGACAAGCTCACGGTTGAGGCCCTCTTCTGCCGGAATGACGAAGAGATCATTTTAAAGAGAGAGATCAGCAAAAACAAATCCCTGACCTATCACAACGGCGAGCTGGCGCCCTTTGCCCAGGTCAGGGAAAAGGCCGAGGCGCTGCTGAACATCTACGGCCAGAAAGACCACGTGTTCCTGCTCAACACCGCCAACCACCAGGTCTATCTCGACCAGTTCTGCCAGCATGGAGAACTGCTCGGGGAAGTGGCCGAAAAATGCCGGCAGATCAAGGCCCTGCAGGCCCGATGGAACGAACTGCGGGGAAAGAACCAGCAGGCGCGAGAAAGGATCGATTATCTGAATTTCCAATTGCAGGAGATCGAAAGCCTGAACTTGAAACAGGGCGACGAGACGCTCATGCAGGAACGCTTGAAAATATTGGCCGCGGCCGAGACCATCCTGGAAAAATCCGACACGCTGGTGCAGGATTTCTACCAAAAGGACCATTCGGTCTACAATCTGCTGGCCCAGGACCTGCCCGCCGCCTCCTACCTGCAGGCGCTGTTTCCGGAATTCGGCCATTTCAAGTCGGAAATCGACCGCTTTTTCAACCTGCTGCCGGAAATCTCGGCTTATTTGAACACCCTGGCCGGCAAGGTGGAATTCAATGAAAGCGAGCTGAACGAAATTTCCGAAAAATTGTCGCGCCTGGAGAAACTCAAGGCCAAGCACAAGCTGACCCTGGAGCAACTTCTGGAAAAATATGAACAGCTGCGCCGGGAAAGGGACGATCTGCTCAATTTGAACTTTTCCCTGAACGACACGGAAAAAGAGATCACCCGGGCGCTGGCCGAATACAAGGCCCTGCAGGACAAGCTCCGGCAGAACCGTCAGCTCAACGCCAAAAAATTAAGCGCCCTGATCGTCAGGGAACTGGCCCTGCTGGAAATGGCAAAAGCCCGCTTTGAAGTGCGCTGCGAAGAAAGCGAGCCCAGCATGGAAAATGTCGCGGAAACCGGGACCGACAGGATCGAATTCTTTTTCAGCTCCAACCCCGGCCAGCCCCCGGGGCGGTTGAAGGAGGTGGCCTCGGGCGGCGAGCTGTCGCGCCTGATGCTGGTGCTGAAATCGATCGGCGGCGATGAAGCCGGCGCCACCTTCATTTTCGACGAGATCGATTCCGGCATCGGCGGCAAGACCGCCGAATTCGTCGGCGAAAAGCTCCGCAAAATTTCCGCCCGCAACCAGGTGATCAGCATCTCCCACCTGCCGCAGATCGCCCGCTTTGCCGACCGTCATTTCCTCATCCGCAAGGAATTCCGGAACAACCAGACTTACAGCACGGCCACGATCCTGGAAGACGACGACCGGGTGCGGGAAATCGCCCGCCTTATGGCCGGCAGCGCCATCAACGCCGATGTGCTGAAGGCCGCCGAACTCCTGCTGGCCAAATCGCGGCCATGAATTTTTTCATCAAGACCTTCGGCTGCCAGATGAATGTCAATGATTCGGAAAAAATCCGCCAGCTTCTGGAAGACAAGGGACTGGAATCCAGCGCCAGCGAAGCGACGGCCGATATCATCATCGTCAACAGCTGCGCCGTGAGGGAAAAGCCCCAGGAAAAAATATTTTCCTATATCGGCCAGTTTCCGCCCGCAAAAAAGATCATCGTGGCCGGCTGCGTGGCCCAGGTGGAAAAGGAAGCCCTTTTCAGGAAAAAAGTCAAAATCGACTGTGTGGTCGGGACCCATCAATTTTACCGCATCGGCGAGATCATCGACGAGGTCGCAGCGGGGAGCCGGGCCAAAACCGCAGCCGCATTCAGCCGGCAATGGCAGGAGCTGGTGCCCGCGGCCCAGGCCCGCAGCAGCCGGGTCACCGGTTATATTTCCATCATGGAGGGCTGCGATAATTTTTGTTCTTACTGCATCGTCCCTTTCAGCCGCGGCCGCGAAAAATACAGGCCCATGGACGCCATCCTGCGGGAAGCCGAATTCCTGGCCGAGCAGGGTTTCAAGGAGATCGTCCTGCTGGGCCAGAACGTCAACCACTGGCACGAGGCCAAAGGCGGCCGCGCTTTCCCGCACCTGCTGCGCCGGCTGGCCCGCGCCGTGCCGGTGCCCTGGATCCGCTTCATCACTTCCTATCCGGGCTACCATGACCGGGAATTGATCCGGGCCATGGCCGAAAACCGCAACATCGCCCGCCACATCCATTTCCCGGCCCAGTCGGGTTCGACGCGGATCCTGAAAAAAATGTGCCGCACCTATTCCCGGTCCCAATACCTCCAAATCGTGCGCGCTTTCCGCGCCGCCATGCCGGACATGAAATTCAGTTCCGACTTCATCGTGGGTTTCCCGGGCGAAAACGACCGCGACTTCAACTTGACCCTATCCCTGCTCGAGCAGGTGGAATACGAATCGATTTTTTCATTTGTTTATTCTCCGCGCCCCGGCACCCAGGCCGCGGCCTACGCCCGGGAACTGGCTCCGGCAGCGGCCAAGCAGAGGCTTTACGCCCTGCAGGAGCTGCAGGCCCGCATCCAATTGAAAAACAACCGGGGTTTGCTCGGACAGATTGTCGAAGTCCTGGTCACCGAAAAGCATCCCAAAAAAACCGGCGAGATGATCGGCCGCAGCGAGAGCTACCGGGTGGTGAATTTTCCATCCGCCGCTCCGGTCGGCGCGTTCGCGCGCGTGAAGATCACCGCGGCCGGGCCGCACTCCCTGCGCGGCGAGGAAATTCCCAACCGAGCTTACGCTTGAGTCCGGATCCTTCCCCGCCCCCTGCCGGCCTCAGGGCAGGACGATCTTGAATTCCGTGACGATCTCCACATTGCCTTTCAGCATGGCCCAGACCGGGCAATAGGTTTCCGCGGAAAGCTGGATCGCCTTTTGCAGGTCGGCGGCGGCGGCATCGGGGGATGCCAGGATGAAATCGAGGACGATGCGGCTGAAGGAGGTGGGGTGCTGCTCGCGGCGCGTCCCCGAGGCATTCACCTGGAAATCCGCAACGGTCCTTTTCATGCGCCGCAGCATGGACACGATGCTGGTGGCGCTGCAGGCGGCCAGGCTCAGCAACAGCAGCTCCAGCCCCGTATACCCCTGCCCCTCGCCCAGCGGGGGGAAATAATCGGCGCTGACTGCCGGCAGCGACCGCGCCGTGCCGTTGAATCGCACTTTTTGATCCGCCAGCCTCATGGATACGGATAAGGAATCGTTCATTTTATCATTCTCCCGATATTCGTTATTTTTTTACTTGGCAACAAACCTGAGCGAACTGTTTTTGTGGACCCTTGCCAGGAATTCCGATTCGTCCACGATAACGATCCCGAGCTTCTGCGCTTTGGCCAGCTTGGAGCCGGGGCTGGTTCCGGCCAGCAAGTGAGTGGTGCGTGAGCTTACGTTTTCCGAAACCCTGCCGCCGCGTTTTTCGATCTCCTCGGCCGCCAGCGAGCGGGGAATGAACTTTGCGAACGAGCCGGTAATCACCCAAACCTGTCCGGCGAAGGAATCGTTGAGCCGTTCGCTCTCGGTTTTTTCGGCGGCAAATTTCAGCCCCGCCGCCTTCAGACGGGCGATGAGCTGCAGGTTTTCGGGCTTGCTGAAATGGCCGATCAGCAGCCGCGCCGTGGTTTCGCCGATGCCTTCGATGGCCGCGAAAACCTGCCAATCGTTCTTTTGGGCGGCGGCGATGATCTTGTCGATGGTATCCAACCCGTGGGCGATGAGATCGCCGGCCACGGCCGCGGCCACGCCCTCGAATCCCAGAGCGGCCAGCACCCTGGCAAAAGGCCGGGATTTGCTCAATTCAATGCTGGCGCGGATGCGGGCTATTTTTTTTTCCTTGAATCCCTCTTCCCCGGCCAGCAGACTGGCATCGAAGCTGTAAATGTCGGGGGGGCTTTGCACCCAGCCCTTGGCGAACAGGAAAGCGATGGTCTTTTCTCCCAGGGTTTCGATATCCATCTGCTCCTTGGCGCAAAAATAAATGAGCGCGCGCCGGCGACGCTCCGGACAGGCCTCGTTTTTGCAGAAATGGTGGGCGCCTTCCTTCAGCAAAGGCGACCGGCAAAAGGGGCATTGCCCGGGCAGCTTGTAGATTCCCGGGTGCCGCTCGCTCTTTTCCAATACCTCTTCGACGGCCGGGATGACGTCTCCCCGCTTGGAAATGCTGACCTCGTCGCCGATGCCCAGCTCCAGCATGTCGATATAGTCCTGGTTGTGCAGCGTGGCCCGCGTGACCGTGCTGCCGGAAAGCGCCACCGGCCTCAAAAGCGCCACCGGCGTCACCCGGCCGTTGCGCCCAACCTGGACCTGCACGTCCAGCAATTCGCTTTGGGCTTGCGGCGAATCGAATTTGTAAGCCATGGCCCAGCGCGGATGATGGGCGGTGGTCCCCAGTTCCTGGCGGACGTCCATTTCCACCACCTTCACCACCAGGCCGTCGATATCGTAGGGCACTTCCGCCCGGATTGCCGCCTGCCGGCGCACATATTCTTCCACGGCCGCCAGCGGAGCGGCCGTGCTATCCGGAAAAAGCTGCAGCGCCCTCCGCCGTTTGGCTTCGTCATCGGAAAAAAATCCCAGGTGCGGGTTGACGCGGAACCCCAGCTCCCGCAGCCGCTGCAGGATCTCCAGGTGGTCCCTGCCGGCGTTCCCCCCGCCGGGAATATCGGGGCCGGCCCTGAAGGTCCCGGACGAGGGGACAGGGAAAAAACCCTCGTAAACAAAGATATTCAAGGGCACGCGGGCCGCCAGCGCCGACTTGAGGTTGCGCAGCGACCCGGCCGCCAGGTTGCGTGGATTGGCGTATTTTTCGGCCACTCCGGAGTTATAGCGCTCGAAATCGCCGCGCTTGATATAGATCTCCCCGCGCACGGCCAGCCGCGAAGGTTCGTCGATGCGCAAGGGGACCTGGCTGATGGTGCGCACGTTGTCGCTGACATCGTTGCCCAGAAGTCCGTTGCCGCGGGTCAGGGCGTACTGCAGCTCACCCCGGTCATAATAAAGGACGATGGAAGCGCCATCTATTTTCTCTTCGATCGCAAAGCCCACGCTGGACCCGGCCGCGGCCGCGGTTTTCAGCAGCCACTGCCCCAGTTCTTCCGGACGATACAGCTTGTCCAGGCTGAGCACCGGCACGGCATGCGGCCTCTCGGGAAAGGCGTTGTCCAGGTCGGAGCCGATCCTGCGGCTGGGCGAATTCGGGCTGGCGAACTGCGGAAAGCGCTTTTCCAGGAGTAACAGTTCATCGAGCAGTCGGTCGTACTCCGCATCGCCGATCTCGGGACGGGTCAGGACATGATACAGGTGCTGGTGGCGGAGCAGCTCCCCGGCCAGGAATTCCATGCGCTTGCGGTAATCCATGTGCCCATTATAGAAAATTAACGTCGGCGAGTAAACAAAACGCGAGCGGGCGAGGGATCTTGATTTGTTGGCAAATCTTGACAAATGATGGAAATACCTATACTATTTATTTTCAAAACTGTATTAAAGAAGTGAAAACCATGAGTTTAAAAGGATCATTGAGTTCAATCAATTTGGCAGATATCATCCAGCTGGTCGCCAATTCCAAGCAGACGGGCCGCTTCGTCCTTTCGCGCAGCACCGGTCAGAAAGGGGCGATATACCTGAAAAACGGCGAAATCGTCCATGCCGATGTCGAAGAATTCAAGGGCGAAGATGCCATATTCACCCTCATTTCCTGGGATGACGGTGAATTCGTCTTTGAAGAAGGGGCTTTCGACACCCCCAGCAGCATCATCCGCCCCATCACCTCATTGCTCATGGAAGCCGCCCGCCGCATCGATGAATGGAAATTGCTGCGTAAAAAAATAGGCTCCATTGATGCCATCCCCGAATTCAGCGATATCGACCGCCAGGAACGCCGCAAAATCTCCCTTTCGACCATGGAATGGGTGATCATAGCCAAAATCGACGGCAAAAAAAGCATCAACCAGATCTCGCGGGAATGCGGGGTCAATATATACGACACCTCGCGTATCATCTACGGCATGGTGACTTCCGATCTGATCAAGCTGAAATAGCGCCTTATCCCCAGAACCTCCAAGAAAGCACTCATAGGACAAAAATTCCAAGCAGCAAGCACCAAATTCCAAACAAATTCCAAGTTCCAAATTCCAATGTCCTAAATGAAGCCATTTCAATTATCTTTTCTTCGTTTTGGTCATTTGCTTATTGGAATTTAGAGCTTATTTGAAATTTGGTGCTTGGAACTTGGTGCTTAAATATTACCCGGCAATATTGTTCTTTTCGAATCACGAATCACGAATTACGAATTACGATAGTTCGCCTCTTACTGCTGGCTACTCGATGGCCACCAGGGCGACGGCCATGTCGCGGGTATGCGAAAGCGAAAGCAGCACCCTTTTCAGCTTTCTCTTTTTGAACTGGACCAACGCCAGCGCCGCCAGCCGCAGCTGCGGCTTGCCCAGGGCATCGTTTTCCACTTCCACGTCCTGCCAGCCCATGCCGTCACGGAAGCCGGTTCCCAGGGCTTTGAAGAACGCCTCTTTGGCGGTGAAGCGGGCCGCATAGTGCTGGGCCTTGAAAAACTTGCCTTCGCAGTAAGCGATTTCCCTGGCAGTGAAAATTCTTTCGGCGAATCCCTGGTCCTGTTCGATCAATTTTCGCACCCGGCTGATTTCGACCATGTCCACGCCGATTCCCTTGATCATGGCACCACCTGCCAGGCAGTATAAAAAAAAAGACGGGAAAAATCAACCCCGACGCGACCGGCCGCGGATTTAAAAAAGCCCTGAAATATGTTATACTGGCAGCGGATCATGAAAAAATTTTTCTTGCAAAATCTTAAAATCCTGTTCGTTGCCGTCACCCTGCTAGTGACGATCATGCTGGGGATACTCTTCGGCCTGATCCTGGTCTATCAAAAGGGCTTCCCGCAGATCAAGAACCTGGAAGATATCAAGCCCGTGCTCATGACCACGGTTTATGACGATCAGAACGCCCCGATCAAGAATTTCGCCATCGAAAAACGCATCATCGTCAAAAGCACCGATATTCCCGCTACGCTCAAGAAAGCGCTTGTTGCCGCCGAGGACAACCAGTTCTATTCCCACTGGGGGATCAATTTCCGCGGCTTTGTCCGCGCCGTCGGCGGCGTGCTGCTGCGCAAGAAATGGGGCGGCGGCAGTTCGATCACCCAGCAGCTCGCGCGCGGCCTGTTCCTGACCCCGGAGTTTTCCATATCCCGCAAGCTTCAGGAAATTTTGCTGGCGATCCAGATCGAAAAAAAATATACCAAGGACCAGATATTGACATTTTACTGCAACAAGATATTTTTAGGCGGCAGCATCTACGGGATCGAGGCGGCCGCCCGCTACTATTTCGGCAAAACGGTCAAGGAGATCAACGTGGCAGAAGCCGCCCTGATCGCCTGCATTGTGCCCAATCCCAACGGGCTCTACGCGGTTTTCAAACGCCCCGAGAATGTCCGCAAGCGGCGCAATTACGTGCTGATGAAGATGCTGCTGCTCAAATCCATCAGCGCCAAAGAATACCAGGAAGCGCTGGCCCAGAAGCTTCCCGAAAAGCCTTCCGACGCCGGCAATGAATCTTTGGCCGATTATTTCACCGAGGACGCCCGCAAATACCTGGAATCCAAATACGGAGACAATCTTCTCTATAAGGGCGGCTTGCGGGTCTTCACCACCCTGAACGGCGAAATGCAGATGTGGGCGGAAAACGCCCTGCAGGAGGGGTTGCGGGTGTTGGACAAGCACCGGGGCTGGCGCAGCCGCGAAAAACTGTTCAACCTGGCCGAAAACAAATTAAGCGTCAGCAAATACAATTTGCCGTCCTGGGAGAATGTCAAAATCGCGCCCCAGCAGATCGTTGAGGGAGTGATTCTGGAAGTGGGCAAGACCAAGGCAACGGTGCGCATCGCCGGCTTTTCCGGCGAAATGCAGGCCGCCGCCGCCCAATGGGCAAGAAAACCGCTCTTGCGCCTGTTCAAAACCGGAGATGTCGCGCTATTCAGGATTTTGGCCGTGGACAAGGGGAAAAAGAAACTGGAGCTGGGCCTGGAGCAGGAGCCGGAAGTGGACGGCGCGCTGCTGGCCGTGGACAACAAAACCGGCGAGATCAAAGCCATGGTCGGAGGCTACGCTTTCCAAAAAAGCAAGTTCAACCGCGCCATTCAGGCTTTGCGCCAAACCGGTTCCACATTCAAGCCGATCATCTATACCGCGGCGCTCGAGCATGGATTTTCCCCGGCCAGCATCATCCAGGATGAACCCTTCTCCTATATTGACGAATGGACCGGGCAGCTCTGGGAACCCCGCAACCATAAGGAGGATTTCCTGGGGCCCTTGACCCTGCGGCGCGGTCTGGAGCTTTCACGGAACGCGGTTACGGCCCGCATCATGCAGGCCATCACTCCGCAAGTGGGACTGGAGTATGCCAGGAAATTCGGCATCACCTCCGACCTGAAGCCCTTCATGTCGATGGCCCTCGGCGCCTTCGAGGTAACACTCAAGGAGATGGTCGAGGCGTTCACCGTGTTCGCCAACTACGGAATCAGGGTCAATTCCTATTTTATTCGCAGCATCCGCGACCTGAACAACAATATCATTGAGGAGAATTTCCCCGAGCGCAAGCAGGTAATCGAAAAGGAAACCGCCTTCATCATGAATTACCTGCTGCAGGGGGTGGTCCGCTCCGGAACCGGCTGGCGGGCGCGGAGCCTGCCCGCCCCGGTGGGCGGCAAAACCGGCACGACCAACGATTTCACCGACGCCTGGTTCATCGGGTTCACCCCCACCCTGACCGTCGGGGTCTGGGTGGGCTTTGACCAGAAAAAAAGTCTGGGCCAGGAGCAGACCGGCTCCGAGGTGGCCGCCCCCATCTTCGTCAAATTCATGGAAAATTATCTGGGCAAGTATCCGGAGACCAACAAGTTCCGCGTGCCTTCAGGCGTCTATATGATCGATATAGACAAATACACAGGCCGGCTGGTAACCCCCGACTGTCTTTACCAATTAAGCGAGGCTTTTTTACCGGGAAGCGAGCCTCTCGAATTTTGTAACGAAGAGGAACACCAGAAGATTTTCAACTATTACAAAACCGAAACGGAAAACTCGGACGACTGAGCCGCGTTTCGTTTTTAAAGAGCCAGACTTATTTCTTGACCAGGAAATATCCCAGCAGCCATTGTCCGGGGGTAGTGACCTTGACGCGAAAATACTCCTTGTCCGTCATGAGTTTTTTATCCACCCGGAAAGCAGAACCCGCGCGGCCGGTGCTTTTGGCTTTGACGACGGCCAGTTCTTCGAACAGCAGCTCCTGCTGGTCATTGCGAACGGCAAACAAGGGCAGGCCGTCCTTCATGGTCAGAACCAGCCAATAATTCCCGGCTGGGTATTCCTTGCCGGCCTGAACAAAAGCCTGGGGAAAATTGACTTTTTTTAGATCCATATCCTGGTTTTGCCCCAAGAGCAGGATGGAAAACAGAACCAGGATGACAAGGAAAATTATTTTTTTCATCGCTCCCTCTCCTGATTCGGTATTATAGGAGATTGAAAATTCCTTTGTCAAGTAATGGACGGGCCTGGAGCGCACGCTTTCGCCGTGGCGATGAAAAAGGGCCAAGTCGCCGGACTTGGCCCTTCAGGATGCAGAACCGATTTAATTAAAAGATATAGCGAAACCCCAAAAGAAGCTTGTGATGATTTTCAAACGGACGGTCCTTGGTGATCACCGGAGCGCGCAGTTCGCCGAAGATCGAGCCGATCGAGTCATTGGAGCGGAAAATATTGACGCCCAATTCGCCGACCAGGTCGATGCCGCCCTTGCGTCCCTCCCGTTCCTTGGTGCTAAAGCCGAGACCGCCCGCCACATAAGCCGGTCCGGCGTGCAGGTTCAGCAGCGCGTTGCCCATGAAGAAGGATTTCCAGGGAGTGCCCTTGACCGGGATGCCGCCGCCCAAAGAAAGAATGAAATCCAGCTTGTCGAACACGAGGTTGTACAAAATGCCGGCCCGGGCCCAGAACATTCCGGTGTAGGTGCCTTTCAGCAGACCGGGGCCGCCTTCAATCAGGAAATGCAGCGGATTGGCCTTGGCGACCGGCACGATGGGGGCGACAACCGGAGCGGGCTCCACTACCTTGACCACGGCTTCGCAGGGAGCCGCGGACTTCATGGCGTACTGGCCTTCGGCGCTGTCTGAAATTGTATATTCACCGACCTTATCAAAGGTGACTTCGGCCGTGCAGTTTTCTGGAGTCAAATCAAGAGTTTTGACTAACGTGCCGGCAGCGTCCTTGATGGTGACCGTGCTTTTCAGGGCATTTTGCGACCCGCACACATCGATCTTCACCGCCTGGCCGATTTCAACTTGTTCGGGAGAAACGGTCAGCGCGCAGACCGGGGCGGGAACTTCGTTGACGTCTTTCAGCGAAATGTTGCCGCAGATCTTGGGGACGATGAATTCAAAGAGCTTGCCATCCCGGAAAATGGTAAAACTATAGGCGACCATCGGTTTTTTCCCGGCCCAGACGACATCTTTTTTGACCAGGACCTTTCTCCCTCTCTTGAACAGCATCCACTGCAGCCTGTCGCCGGGGGTCAATTCCACGGTCTTGACTTCGGCATTCTGAATCTGTTCGAGAAAAGCGAATACCAGGTCGCCATTGCCGGTTTCTTCAAAACCCATCTTGACATCACCCGCTTTATCCAGGGCGATGATCTTCAGGTCGGCGGGCTGCAGGTTCCTGCTTTTATAAAACGGGTGCAACCCCAGCTGGGTAACTTTTTCCTCAGCGATTACGGTGAACGCAAAACAAAAAATCAGCCCCAAAAAGAATAATTTTTTCATGGTAAGTTCCTCCTCACTTTGAAAAATTTATAAACCTAAAAATACAAAAAGTCAAGAGTACGAGAAATTGCGTCCTCCCCAGCGTTTTCTGATACTTTTTTCATCAAACTATTTTAAACAGCCTTAGCTTATCAAGAATAACAGAGCATATTGTATGCCAATCCATTGCCCAGCCTTGTCAGGAGGTCGTCCCCGATTGCGCATTCCCTTTGTGTTGCGATTTTCAAGCTTTTGAGTCTTTGGTGCTGGCCAATATCCCCATCTTCGGTCTTTCTTCATGGCCCTGGCTCCAAAAACGTACCGAAGATTTTCCTTTTCAATAATTAAAGATTAGAATTCGAGATTTTCCGCTATGGTAGCGCGGCGGAAAATGTCCTGCAAAACAAGATTTGTCCTGTTTTATGGGTTGATTTAATAAATTGAAAAAAGCTATTTTTCGATGCCCGTCCGAGCCCGGATGTTTTTCTGGGAATAGTGGCGGATCTCCTTCATCTCGGACACCTGGTCGGCGCGATCGAGGATGGCTCGGAGAATATGGCGGCCGGTCCGCGCCAGCTTGATGCGGCCGGCTTCCCTCCGTCTTGTTTTTATTACGGCAACGAAATATAATGGGCCCGTGGAATGCGCCAATTGCCGATCTGAAATCCCCAAAGGCGCCGGCAGTTGCCCCCGCTGCGGCTGGCAGGTGCCGGA
Source organism: Candidatus Aminicenantota bacterium (assembly GCA_018262835.1). Classification (GTDB taxonomy): domain Bacteria; phylum Acidobacteriota; class Aminicenantia; order UBA2199; family UBA2199; genus UBA2199. The sequence goes on along the minus strand of JADFDP010000045.1, from coordinate 6,607 downwards.
CGAGCGGCTGCACTTTCCCCGGTTGAACAGCATCTTCGCTGGCCGCTACGATTTTTTGCGACTGCTGGGCGTCGGCGGCTTCGCCGAAGTATACCTGGCCCGGGACATGCTGCTCGAGAGGGAAGTGGCGATCAAGATGCTCCTGCCGCAGCACGCCCAGGACCCGCAGACAGTTGAGCGCTTCCTGCGCGAGGCCAAGCTCTATGCCAAACTGGAGCACCCAAACATCATCCCGATCTTCGACACCGGCGTCCTGCAGCAGCACGTCTTTATCACCATGAAATACATCCGAGGTGAAAGCCTGAAACACATGCTGTCGCATCAGAGACGGATCGATGCCCAGCTGCTGCCGGTCATCGCCGGCGGCGTTGCCCGAGCCCTGGTCTATATCCACCAGCAGGGCATCGTCCACCGCGATATCAAGCCGGCCAACATCATCGTCGAAAAAGCAACCCGAACCGTCTACTTGGCCGACTTCGGCATTGCTCGTACCGATTCGAGCCAGACCCTCACCCAAACCGGCATGATCGTTGGCACGCCCCACTATCTTTCTCCTGAGCAGATCCAGGGCAAGAAGATCGACCCGCGCTCGGACATCTACGCACTGGGCGCCACACTTTATGAATTGGCCTCAGGCCAACCTCTCTTCCAGGGAGATTCGCCCCTGGAGATCCTGTACCAGCATATCAATGAACGTCCTGAGCCCCTGGCCAACCTGGTTCCGGGCATTGATCCCGTCCTAACAAGCCTTATCTTCAGGTGTATCGAGAAGAACCCGGCGCGCCGCTACCAAAAGGCCGAAGAGATTGTCGCCGCGATCGAACGGATGGGGGCGCCGCAGCCGGTGGCTTCGGAAAAAACGACCCTGCTGACGGCATCGGCCGTCTCCCCACCGCACAGGAAGGCGGCGAGCATGCTGACCGGGGCCGTGCTGCTTGCCGCGGCGCTTTTCGTCGTGTTTTTCATCTGGCTCAAGGAGCCGGGGCCAGCAGGAAAAACCTCCACTCAAAAACCTCCCGCCAACTTGGAGCAGGCCGAAGATAAAAACACGAAAATGGCTACCATCCTGCAAGGGAAAGCTGCCCCACGCGAGGACAATGCCCTGGATGGGCCGGGCAAGCAATCAGCGCCCATCATCCAGACCGCCCCTGAAAAATCTCAGGACAAGAAAGGGCCGACCCGGCAGGAGCAAAGTCAAAAACAGGAACCTGCACCCATGGCGGTCGACCGAACCACCGACGTTATGCCTCTCCCGGGCACCCTCCGTTTCAGCTCTTTCCCGCCTCTGGCCGACATTTATTTCAACGGCGAAAAGATCGGTAACACCGGGCAGGTATTCGAAAAAAATTTTCCACCCGGCGATTACGTTTTCACGTTCTCGATCCCGGGATTCCAGTCAGCGGAAGTACGCACAACGGTGAGGACCGGTGAGACCCTAGGCACCCATTACCGCTTCCCCCAATTTCGCAGCTTCACCATCACGGCCAAGCCATTCGGCCGCGTCCTGGTCGACGGCAGGGAATACGGCGACACTCCGCAAACCATCAAGCTCGCTTACGGCGAGCACCTTGTCCGCGTGACCAAGAACGGCTACCTTCCAGGGGAGCAGCGGGTCGTCATCGGCCAGGAAACAAAGAATTCGCTTTACTTTGAACTCACAAAGGAGGGAAAAAAATGAAGCCAAGCCGGAGAACCGCTTTATGGACAATCAGCCTGTTTCTAATGACCATTTTTTCGGGGGCAACTCCCGCGGTGGCCCGCCCCGGCCCCGGCGCCGAGGAGACCACCCGGCTCGTCAAGGAGGCTGACGAGGCGTACCAGAACGGCAACTTCAGGCTGGCCATCGAAAAATACCAGAAAGCCATGCAGTGGATCGGGGAAAAAAAGGAGCTGGCGCAGACCAAGCAGGAACTTTTCCAGACCATGACCTCGCTGGCTCTGACCTATTTCACCATCCAGGAAAACGTCAAGGCGGAAAAGCAGTTGGCAGACCTGGTGCTGATCAATCCCAACCAGGAGCTGGACCCTGAATTCTATCCCCCGAAATTTTTGGAGATCTTTCGCAACGTGCAAAAAAATAACTTGGGCAGTCTGGCTGTGACCTCTTCCCCACCGGGCGCCGACGTGACGCTTGGCGGCAATAAGCTGGGCGTGACGCCGTTGACCGTAGAGAAAATCCTCAAAGGAAAATATGAGCTGAAAGCCGAGTTGAAAGACCATGTCCCGGCCAGTCGCGAGATCATTGTCCAGGCCGCCATGGAGAATAGGGAAGACCTGCAGTTCGAGGCCCTGAAGCCCGTTGTCGAAAAAAGCCAACCGCTTCCCTCGAGAAAGGCGAAAAAGAAAAAAAAGCTGTCCCCCCTGATCATTGTCGGCGGCGCGGCGGTGGTGGCCGCGATGGTCGTCCTGCTGTCCGGGAAAAAAGCGTCGGATAAAAAGGAACTGCGATCTCTGGCTTTTACCCAAAGCCTGGCCATGCCGATCGACATGCTCACTCCCACAACCATGCTGCTGAACGTCGGAGGGGTCCCGGCCAAGATCGAGCGGGTCGACTTCCGAGTGGTGGTCGGCCATCAGAACCACATGGAGGATTTGACCATCAATATCGTCGGCTGCGACAACCGGACCCTGTACAATATCTGGAACCGCGCCCAAACCACCAGCTATCCGACCGTGATCTCGGGCAACACCGACGCGTTCAACAGCGTGGCCCCGAACGGAACCTGGCGCCTGCTGGTGCAAAACCCCGGCCGCAGCGCCGGCGGGGAGATTAGGGAATTCACCCTAAGAATATACTTTTACCAATAAGGAAACAATCGGAGGTTATTTCTCAATCCCCGTCCGCGCCTGGACCTTTTTCTGGTAATAGTGGCGGATCTCCTTCATCTCGGTCACCAGGTCGGCGCGATCGAGGATGGCTTGCGGGGCATAGCGCCCGGTGAGGATCAACTCCACATCATCCGGCTTGCGATCCAGGAAACGCAGCACCGTTTCGAGGGCAATGATCTTGAAATGCAGCAGTGTGTTGATTTCATCCAGGACCACGATCCGATAATCGCCGCCGGCCATGGCGGCAGCGGCCGCCGTCATTCCCGCCTCGGCCGCCTCGATCTCGGCAGCGCCGACACCCTGTTCCTGGTGGTGGAATTCCGGCAGCCCGAACTGGCGGATGGTAATCCAATCGGCCAGGCGGTCCCGCACGGCCAGCAGTTCGCCGTATTCCCCTTTTTTCAAGAATTGCGCCACAAAGGTCTTCATGCCCCGCCCGGCCGCCCGCAGGGCCAGGCCCAGGGCCGCCGTGGTCTTGCCCTTGCCGTTGCCGGTATAGACCTGGATATAGCCCTGAAAACCCATGCCCGCCTCAGGTCATCTTCATGGAATACAGCTTGGAAACGCCGGGCTCGTCCATGCTGACGCCGTAAATGTAATCGGCCTCCTCCATGGTCTTGAAATTGTGCGTGATGATGACGAACTGGGTCTTGTTTTTCAGCTGGTGCAGAAATTTCAAAAAGCGCTGGATGTTGGCCTCGTCGAGCGAGGCGTCGACTTCGTCAAAGACGCAGAACGGCGAAGGCTTGTATTCGAACAGGGAGAACAGGAAGGCCAGCGAGGTCAATGTCTTTTCACCGCCGGAAAGCAGGCGCATGCTTTGCAGCCTTTTGCCCGGTGGCTGGACCTGGATCTCCAGGCCGGCTTCCAGCACGTTTTCGCTGTCGGTCAGGACCAGTTCCGCTTCGCCGCCCTCGAAAAGGATCTTGAAGTTCTTGACGAAATTTTCCTTGATGGCGGCAAAGGCTTTCAGGAAGCTCTCCTTGGATTCGCTGTCGATGCGCGCGATGGCGGCATTCATGTCGGCGATGGATTTGACGATATCCTCTTTTTGTCCCTGCAGGAAATTGAAATCCTTTTCCAATATCTCGTATTCCGCTTCGGCGGAAAAATTCAGGTGGTCGCTTTCGCGCATGCGGTTCAGCTTGTTCACCATGTCGTTGAATTGGGAATCCAGCTGGGCGGTTTCGTTCCGCAACATTTCGGGATCGGCCTCGATGTCCTTCAATTCCATTCCCAGTTCCTGGCTGGCCATCTCCTCCAACTGGAAAAGATCCTTTTTTACCGCGGCCAGATTGATCTCGCTTTCCTTCTTGTTTTCGCGCCACTCATCCAGGGCTTTCCTTTTGGCCGTCAGCTCCGCGGCAATTTTCTTGGATTGCCCGCTCACCTCGTCCAGGGCCAATTCTTCCTTTTTCAATGACTTTTCCAGATCGGACTTTTTCTTCTCCAGCGCCTTGCCGGCGGCCTTGATCTCCTTGATCTTGGCGCTGCTGGCGGCGATCTCGGTTTCCAGGCGCTTTTTTTCTTCCTCGGCGTTCATGATCTGCTGCAGCCGTTTTTCATTCCGGCTTTGCGCTTCCTGCAGCGACTGTTTTCGGGAATGGATCTTTTCGCGGAGCAGGTCCAAGGCGTTGTCCCGGTGGATCTTTTCCTTTTCCCGTTCATTGATCTGCTGCAGCAATTTTTCGCTTTTCCGCGAAAAATCCTCCTTGTTCCGTTCCTGAGTTTCATTTTGCTTGGCCAGATCGTCCTTTTGCCGTTCCAATTCCGCCAGGCGCCCCTTGAGTTTTCCCGTTTCGCCGGCCAGGCCCTCGATTTCGGCGGCGGTGACTTGGATGCGGTTCAAGCCCATGTCGCGGTTCTTTTTTAGCGCTTCCAGGCGCGAGCGCAGGGCAATGCTTTCCTCTTTGTGGGCGTTCAGGGCGGCGGCGGCTTTTTCCAGCTGCCCGGCTTTTTCTTTTTTCTGCCCGCAAACCAGGTCGAGGCCCGCCCTGATCCCCGCCAGCCCGGCCTCCAGAGTGCTCATTTTTTTATCAATGGCCTTGATCTCGTCCAGCACTTCCAGGATGCCGCGGTCGCGGTTCTTGATCAGCACGCCGTTGGCGCCGATCACCTCGGCGCTCTCGGTGACGACATCGACGCCGTACTTGGCGTAGAGCGCCAGCCCGTTCTTCAGGGTGTCGACCAGAACGCCGTCGCGGAAATAGGGCTTCAGCTCCCTGTCCTCCAGCTCGAACAGGCTTTTCACGAAGTTCCTGAACCCGGGCTCGCGGCGGATGGCGTCCGGCAGGCCGGCGGCGGCGGCGCGCTGGAGAAAGGCCTTGCGCAGGTCGGGCTGCAGGGCGGACTCGGGGTCGACGACGATGGGCGCGTCCAGCTCATCGAAATAAAAGCTCTCCAGGGCGGCGTGCAGGTTCTTGGGCGCCACCAGCAGCTCCTGCAGGAAGCCGCGGCTCTTGCCGGCCGGGGCCTGGCCCTGGCCGCCGGTGATCTTTTGCTTGATCTCCAGGTATTTTTCCTTCTGCCGGCCGAGATTGGCGATTTCATTCATGGCGTCGCGCAGCTGCTTTTCCACCGCATCGCCTGCGGCTCGCGTTTTTTCAAATTCCGCGGCGGCATTTTCCGCTGCGGTTTCTCCCGCGCCCACGGTCTCCGCCAAATCCCGGATCGTTTTTTCGACCCGGGCGATCTCCGGGTTTTGGCTCTGGTTCTCGAGTTCCAGGATGAGCTGCCGGCGGTGGGCGATGTCCGCATCGAGGCGCATCATGTTTTTTTCCAGCTGGACGGATTCGTTGCGGTTGCGGGAAATCTCCACCTGCAGGCTGAACATCGCTTTTTTCAGATGCCCATCCTGGACGTTTTGGTCGGCAAAGGCTTTTTTCAAATCCGCGATGGCCATGTCCAACTCGCGGTTGCTGCCTCCCTGCTCGGCCAACTGCCGGTCATATTCCGCCATTTCCGCGGCCAGGGTCTTGTCCTGGATGCCGATCTCCTTGATCTCGGTCTGGCTTTGCGCTATCAGCTTCTGCAATTCGGTTATTCTCTGCTTGAGAAATTCCTGGCGCTGCTGGGATTTTTCGATCTCCTTGCTGCCTTCCAGGAGATGGTTGTTGCAATCGAAAATGAGCTGCTGGTTGTTCTTTAAACTGTGATCCAGGTTCCAGCGTTTCGTTTCCAGGTCGAGCAGACCCTTGTCGCAATCGGCGATCTCCTTGACCATGGCCGATTCGCCGTTCAGGAACTCGACGATCTTCCCGCCCTGCAGGTCAAACTGTTCCTTGAAAGTCAGGTATTTTTTTTTCAGCAGGGCCTTCAGGTAATCGTTCCTGGAATTCTTGATCTCGCGGTAGCGGCGGGCGAAATGCACCTGGTTTTTCAATTCGCGCAGGCGGTTGCTCTTTTCCTGCAGGACCAGTTCCAGGCTGTCCAGGTTCTGCTGGGCGATGATCAGCTTGCCGGCGGTTTCCTTTTTCCTTTCCAGGTATTGGGCGATGCCCGCCGCTTCTTCGATCAGGATGCGCCTTTCACTGGGCTTAAGGTTGATCATTTTTTCAACGCTGCCCTGCTCGAAAATGAAGTAATTGCGTTCGCCGATGCCCAGTTCGAACAACGTGTCCTGAACATCCTTGTTGCGGCAGAATTTTTCGTTCAGGATATATTTGCCTTCGCCGCTGCGGAAGAAGCGCCGGGCGATGTAGGTCTCCTCTTCATGGCGGGCGAAAAACGCCCCGACTTCGGTCATGCCCAGCGGCTTCTTGGAAGCGCTGCCGGTAAA
>JADFDP010000044.1 GCA_018262835.1 Candidatus Aminicenantota bacterium | reverse complement strand
AAAGCAATTCGGCCCAGATCTTCAAGATCACCCCCAACGGCAAGGGCTATTTTCTGATCGCCGACAACACGGCCGGCATTATCCAGGTTGAAAACAGCCTGAACGCCAGCGGCACTTATTTTTCTGAAATTTTCGATGCCCGCATCCAGTCCCGTTTCGGCCGCCTTAGCTGGAATGTCGATCCGGGCAAGCAAGCGTCGGTGTCGTTCGCGGTCAGGATGGGAAATTCGGATAATCCGGACAAGTCCTGGACGAGTTGGTCGGCCCCGTTCAACGATCCGGAAAATTCGAATATCAATGCCGGCGGCTATCGTTTCCTGCAGGTAAAAATCGTTCTCAGTTCCGCCAGTCCCACCGAGACCCCTTACCTGCGCGGCTACCGGATCCATTACTTGGCCGACAACCTGAAGCCGGAGATCGACCAGATCATGCTGCAGAAGCCCAGCGAAAGAAAACCGGTCGCCGACACCACCCCGCCGAAAAAGTATCTGCATGTTTCCTGGGAGGCAACCGATCCCAATCAGGACCGCTTGAATTTCAATTTGTTTTTACAGAAGCTGCCCGGCAGCGAGTGGGTACCCCTGCGCGGCAATTTCCAGGAAAAATGGCTGTATCTCGACAGCGAACTTTTTGCCGACGGCAAATATCTTCTCAAAGTGCAGGCGGACGATGGCCTGGACAACACGCCGGCCTGGACTAAAACCGCCAGTAAAATATCGCCTCCTTTTGTCATTGACTCCACGGCACCGGTCTTGTCCGAGTTCAGCTTTGCCGGGGGCTCCGTCAGCTTTGCGGCCAGCGACGAATCTTCGGCGCTCAGCCTGGTCAGTTATTCGCTGGACGGCAAGGACTGGTATCCGATTTTTCCCGAGGACATGATCACCGATTCCAAACTGGAAAAATTCAAATTTATTTTGAGCAACCCGAAAAATTCCCGGGTGCTGTTCGTCAAGGTCGTTGACGAGTTCGACAATTACAAAGTATTTCAAAAATCCATCTAGGAGGAACCCTTGTCAGAAGTAAAAAAAATTTCGACTCCTTTAACGGATGAAACGATCGCCCAATTGAAGGCCGGAGACAATGTTCTCATTAACGGCACCATCTATACCGGCCGGGACGCCGCCCACAAAAAAATGGCCGATCTGATCGCCAGCGGGACCGCGCTGCCGTTCGATCTGCGCGGACAGATCATTTTTTACGTGGGTCCGACCCCGGCCAGGCCCGGAAATCCCATCGGCTCGGCCGGTCCGACCACCAGCTACCGCATGGACGCCTACGCTCCCAAACTGCATGAACTTGGCTTGAAGGCGTCCATCGGCAAGGGGTCGCGCAATGCCGAAGTGAAGGACTCCCTGAAAAAATTCAAGGCGGTCTACCTGGCCGTGACCGGCGGGGCCGCCGCTCTGGTCTCCAAAAGCATCAAGAAAGCCGAAGTGGTCGCTTATCCGGAACTTGGTCCGGAAGCCATTCAAAAGCTGGAGGTGGAAAATTTCCCGGCCCAGGTGATCAACGACATGTATGGCGGGGATATATACGAGGAGGGCCGCAGGCAATACGAGAGGAAATAGGAGCAGCTCATGAAAATCCATGAGTATCAGGCCAAGGAACTTTTTAAAACTTTCGCTGTGCCCGTCCCCCGCGGCGAGGCGGCCGATACGGCCGAACAAGCGCTGGCCGCGGCAGAAAGGCTGGGTTATCCCTGCGTGATCAAGGCCCAGGTGCATGCCGGCGGCCGGGGCAAGGCCGGAGGCATCCAATTGGCCCGCAGCCGCGCCGATGCGCAAAAGCACATTGCCCGGATCCTGGGCATGACCCTGGTCAGCCACCAGACCGGACCCGAGGGCAAGCGGGTCAGGAAATTGCTTGTCGAGCAGGGGCTGAGCATCATAAAGGAATTCTATTTGGCGATCATTGTCGACCGGGAAAAAGAGATGCCGGTTATCATCGCTTCCTCCCGGGGCGGGATGGAGATCGAAGCCGTGGCCCGCGACCATCCCCAAGCCATTTTCAAAATGCACGTGCATCCGGTCACCGGGCTTTCCGCCTGCCATATCCGCAACCTGGCGTTCAAACTGGATCTAAGCAAAGTCCAGCAGCAGAATTTTGGCGCGCTGCTGACCAACCTGTATGAACTTTTCTTGAAAAATGACGCCTCGCTGGTGGAAATCAATCCTCTCATCATTACCGACAACGATGAGGTGATGGCCCTGGACGCCAAGATCACCTTCGATGACAATGCCTTGTACCGCCACCCCGACATCGCGGCTTGGCGCGATGTTTATGAAGAAGAGCCGCTGGAGGTGGAAGCCTCGAAATATGAACTGAATTACATCCGTTTGGACGGCAATATCGGCTGCATGGTCAACGGCGCCGGTCTGGCCATGGCCACCATGGATATCATCAAGTTTTACGGCGGCGAGCCGGCGAATTTCCTGGACGTGGGCGGCGCCACGTCGGTGGACAAGGTGAAGGAGGCTTTTAAGATCCTGCTGGCCGACAAGAATGTCCGGGCCGTATTCGTCAATATCTTCGGCGGCATCGTGCGCACCGACCTGGTGGCCAACGGCATCGTCTATGCGGCCAAAGGCCTGGAGACCAAGATCCCGATCGTCATCCGCCTGGTGGGGACCAATGAAGAGGAGGGCATGAGAATCCTGCGCGAATCGCAATTGAATTTCGTCACCGAGAACGTACTGGCCGACGCGGTCCGCCGCGTGGTCGAGCTGGCCAGAGGAGACTGAGCATGTCCATTCTGATCGATCAGGATTCCAGGGTGATCGTCCAGGGATTCACCGGGCGCGAGGGTACTTTTCACGCTACGCAGATGATCGAATACGGCACGCGCATCGTCGGCGGCATAACTCCGGGCAAGGGCGGACAGATCCACCTGGAAAAACCGGTTTTCAATACCGTTGAAGAAACGGTCAGGGAAACAGCGGCCAATGTATCGGTTATTTTTGTGCCGGCGCCCTTTGCCGCCGACGCGATCATCGAAGCCGCCCTGGCCGGGATCGCCTTGATCGTCTGCATCAGCGAAGGCATCCCTGTACTGGACATGGTCCGAGTGAAGAATTTCATTCGTACCACGGCTTCGCGGCTGATCGGGCCGAATTGCCCGGGAGTCATCTCTCCCGGCAAGTGCAAGGTCGGGATCATGCCTTCACGGATCCACCACCCGGGCAAAGTCGGCATCATCTCCCGCTCCGGGACGCTGACCTATGTGGCGGTGGACCAGATCACACGTGAGAACCTGGGCCAGTCCACCTGCATCGGCATCGGCGGTGATCCGATCATTGGCACGACCTTTATCGAAGCTCTGGAACTGTTCAGGCACGATGAACAGACCGAAGCGGTGGTCATGATCGGCGAGATTGGCGGCACACTGGAAGAGCAGGCCGCCGACTATATCGGGAAAAATTTCGACAAGCCGGTCGTATCGTTTGTTGCCGGCCAGACCGCTCCGCCCGGGAGGCGCATGGGACATGCCGGGGCGATCATATCCGGCGGCCGCGGCACCGCGGCCGAGAAAATGGCAGTCCTGAAAAAAAACGGCGTACACGTTGTGGAAAATCCGGCCGAGATTGGTGCGACCGTTAAGAAAATACTGGGCTGATCCGGTAAGCAGCTCGGGGAAAATCAAAGGAGGTAAAGAATGAACGGACAACGAGGGAAAATCACTTTTATGAACCTGATCGTGTTTTTTATTCTGGTTTTTGGCGGGTTCATGGCTTTTAAGTTCATTGCCAACGGCATTGAAATAAAGCAGATAAAAAAAGAAGTTTTTGATACTCTGGGAAACACGCGCGGCGGTGAAAGGGGAAATGCCGAGATCATAGAGATCATTGAAGGCGTTTTGAAAAAGAAAGAAATCGAGATCCTCGAAGTCAATGCCAACGTGGACCGGAGCAAGTCGCTGACCCAATATTCATTCAGGTACAAGATTGAAACCAATTACCTGCTGTTCAAGCGCAGCGAAATCATAGAAGTCGTGGATGAAATAGAAAATTATGGCGGATGAATCGGGCCGCGGCCTCTTTTTTCTGAAGGCGTTTTTTGCCTTCATCGCAGCGGTTTTCTTCATCTTTATTCTCAAGGAGCTGCGGCAGATATTCATTCCTTTCTTTATCGCGCTTTTCCTTTATTTCATGCTGAATGAGGCGGTGCACAAGCTGGCGCAGTGGAAAATCCCAAAGACCCTGATCATGATTGGACTGCTGCTTGTCATTTTCATCTGCCTCTTCCTTTTCGGACTGTTGATATTCACCGGGGCTTCGTCCTTTATCGACGACTTCCCGGCTTACAGTGAAAAGATAACCCAGCTGGTCAAAAGCGTGCTGGCTTCCCTCAAACTGCCGCTCCTCGATGTCAAGCAGTATATCGCCAACATCGATTGGAACAAAACCTTCAATCCCGCTCAGATCACCGGTTTGGTGTCGGGAACCTTGGGCAGTTTTACCAGTTTTATCGGCAATCTGCTGCTGGTTCTCCTGCTGCTGATGTTCATGCTGGGCGAAAAAGTGCCGATGGTCACCCGCATCGCCCGGGCGTTGCCAAAGGAACGGGGGGAGGAGCTGCAGCGCATCATGGCCGCCATCGATGCCAGGGTCCAGCATTATTTGTTCATCAAGACCCTGATGAGCTTGGCCACGGCGGCTTTGGCAGCGCTGATCCTGCTTGTAGGCCGGGTCGATTTCATCATATTTTCCGCCCTGCTGATTTTCTTTTTCAATTTCATACCGACCTTCGGCTCTCTGATCGGAACGATTTTTCCAGTGCTGATCGCGTTTCTCAGGTACGGCTTCTGCCTGCGCCTGGTTTTGGTCACCCTCAGCCTGATGGTCATGCAGTTCGTCATGGGCAATGTCTTCGAACCGCAGGTCATGGGCAGGAACCTGAACCTTTCACCGATCGTTATCCTGCTTTCACTGATCTTCTGGGGCTGGTTGTGGGGGGTGGTCGGCATGTTCCTGGCCGTGCCCGTCACTTCGGCCTTCAAGATCATTTTTGAGAATATCCCCGCGCTGAAGCCGCTGGCCGCGGCCATGAGCGGGGAATAAGTTTGAAGAAAAAGCAGCGTTTGCTTTTTATTTCCGTTGACTTTTTGTTTTCGTTGTGACACTATACTTATTCAGGAGGAATAATGAAATTAAAACAAATTATGATGATTTTGCTGGTACTGTGCATTAGTTCTTCTCTGGTCCTGACGGCGGCCCCGAAACGTGGGAAAAAATATGCAAGCCTGGAATTCAAAAAAGGCGATATGTTTCTCACTCCGCAGGTCGGCCTCAATTCCTGGGCGGTTCCCTTTGGCGTTAATTTCGAATACGCCATAAAGGAAAACATCGGCGTCGGCGGCACGGTCATGATGTGGTTCTGGAGCGGCGCCAGTGTCATACTGCCGTCGGTCGATGCCGCTTACCATTTCACCATGCTGAAAATGGAGAAACTCGATCTGTTCGCCGGAGTCGGAGTGGGATTCGCCATTTACAACGCCGGTGGCGGTATTTCGGGGTCTTCCGGAATTTATATCGCGCCTTTTGCTGCCGGACGTTACTGGTTCTCGGAGAAAATGGGCGTCAGCCTGCGGCTCAATATCGGCATCATCGGCGATTGGACCGGCGCCGGCGGTTTGCTCGGCGTGGTCTTCAGGATCTGACCGGCATAGGTTCTGATCTCAAGCGATCCGGATTTGCGAGGGAGGAAAGAGCGATCTTTCCTCCCTTTTTTTTCAGCGGAATTCGGGCAGATAGCGCCGGGATTGCAGCGAAAATTCTCCGTGGTACTCGATCTTGCCCACCATGGTGCGGATCAGCGGCGCGGGAGCGAAGCGGCCGGACCAGGCTCCGGCGTCTTCGGGAGAATGGTTGACGGTCCAGGAAATGAACGCCAATTCCTCACGGCCCAGCGACTGGCGTTCATTGGTCTTGCACAAGGGACACAGCAGCCCGCGGTAATCGCTGCGCAGCCAGCCCCGGTCAAACCCGTGACTTTGGCAGTTTGAGCAGCGGTCCGGGTTGAACAGCAGCCCTTCGCTGCGCAGAAACCAGACTAAAAAATAAAGCAGCAGCCAGTCCACGGCCAGCTTTTTTTCTCGGCCCTGCAATATGGCCATCAGCAATTTGTATATCCGGGTATCGTGGTGATTCGGGGGAATGAATTTCAACACGACTTCCGCCATCAGGTAGAAATAAAAGACGTTTTCTGCGGCCGATACCATGGTGAAAAAGCTTTTTTTTATTTCCCCCTTGCTGAGGATGACCAGTTCTTTGTCTTCGTGCCAGTAATAGTGGAATTCTCCTTCACTGAACAATTCCAGGAGCGAGCCGAAACGGTTCTTGATCTTCGCGGCTCCCGGGGCCACGGCCTTCATCAGGCCGCGCTCGGCGGTCAGCAGGGTGACCAGCTTGTCTTGCTCATGCAGCGGTGAGCTCGACAAAACCAGCGCTAGGGTCGAAGCTTGGGGCATAGGGGATAGAATGGGCTGCGCCTGCGGCTTGCGGTCTGCACGCTAATGCAAGCGCGAGTAAGCAATGAAGGCCTTGATGGCGAAAAACAGGAAATAAATGCTGAAACCGATCAGCACGCATCCCAATACCCGTATGACTTTCTGGGTGCGCTGCGGAGAGAAAAGGGATTTCATTTTGTGGGTGATGAAAATGATCATGATGAAATAGGAGAATGCGCCGAGGATGACGGTGATCATGAAAAAGAATTCGTAGGTCAGGGTAAGCGGGATGTATATCCTCAGCTTCTTCATGAATGACAGGGCGATCATCCAGGAGGCGATGCCCAGCGGGTTGATCAACACCATGGTCAGGCCCTTGATGAAAGCCCAGCGCTTTCTTTTTATCCTTTCCGCCAGGGCCTCTTCCCTTTTTTCAATTTTTTCAAGGAAACGGGCATCCTTGAGGGAAAGCAGGCCCAGGACAAAGGTGATGGCCGCGGTCACGAACAGGAAGATGCCTTCAATGCAGATGTTATAGCCGTTCTTCAGGAAAGGAGTAATCCCGAAAAAGGCGGCCAGGGCCCAGATGGCATCGCCGAGCGATGCGCCCAGAGCGACGCTCAGCGCCTGGGCATGATTCTTTTTAATGGCGCTTTGGAAAACTTCCAGGTTGACCGGACCGATGGGGATGCAAAGAAAAAAACCGATGAAGAAGCAACCCACATAGAAAAGCAGGTAAGTCAGCCACATTGATGCCATTGTAACTGATAAAAGAAAAAAAAGTCAATTGTCTCTAAAAAATTAAAAACAAAACCTTGAATAGATAAGCCGAAAGCGTCGCCACGACGATGCTCAAAAGGGCCGAGGCCCCCGCGGTTTTCCAGCCGAATTCCCTGCCCATGACCATGAAGGTGGTGAAGCAGGGAAAATAGAGAGTCACGAACACCAGGAATACAACCGCCTGTCCGGCGGTCAGGGGCAGGAGGGCCAGTGAGGCTGCGCCGAGGGCCTGCTTGGCCATGACCACGATCAATTCCTTGCGGAAGAACCCGAAGACCAAGGTCGTCCCCAGCTGGGCGGGCAGGCCCAGGACGCCTGAGATCAAAGGCGACGACAGGGCGTCTATGCGGGCGCCTATTTTCAGGTGTCCCAGCCAGGACATGGCCATGCTGCCCAGCAGCAGCAGGGGAATGACGGTGACGGCAAATTCCCTCAACTTGCGGCCGGTACCGGCCAGCGCGTTCCGCAGGGACGGGACTTTGAGGTCGGGAATCTCCATGATCAGTCCGCCGGGTTTTTCCAGGAACAGGGAAATGGTTTTGCCGGTTACGGCGATCACCATAAGAACGAAGAAATAGATCACCAAAGCCCAGAGCGGACCGGCCAGGGCGGCGGTCAAGGCAAAGATCACGGCGTTGCGGGCCGAACAGGGGATGAACGGCAGCAGCAGCGCGCTTAAGATCCGGTCGCGCTTGTTTTCCAATATGCGGGTGGCGTAAAGGGCCGGGGCGGTGCAGCCGAAGCCGAGGATGAAGGCGGCCACCGATTTCCCGTGCAGTCCGATGCGGTGCAGCAGGCCGTCGAGCAGGAAGGCGATGCGCGACAGATAGCCGGTGTCTTCAAAAATGGCGTTCAGGAAAATGAGAGGCAAAAAATAGGGCAGCACCACGCCCAGTGAGCCGGCCGCACCCTGCCACAGGCCGTCGGCTGTGAGCCAGAGAAAAGTGGATGTCTTTTGCAGGGGAACAAGCAGCGGCGGGATGCGGTTCAGCAGGGGATCAAGCCAGCGGCTGAATAGATTGCCGGCGAAAAAGATGGCGGCATAAAAGCCCAGGAAATAGGCGAGCAGGATAAAACGGCCGAACAGCGGGTGGAGAAAAAATCGGTCCAGGCGATCATGAAGATGGATCGTTTTTCGGGGAACGAACTCCGAGATCTCCTCGCTCAGCTTCATGGCCAGGTGGTGCCGCTCATAGGCCACGGATTCAAAGCAGTCACGCTGGTGAAAATCCCGGATCTGGGAGCAGGCGGCCTCGGCATCGGCCTCAAGGGGCCGGCGCAGGTTTTCTGGGACCATGGACGGATTTTCAATGGCCTTGATGGCGTAGAAGCGGCGGCTGCCGTTCTGGCCGCAAGACGGTTCGGACATGGCAGCGGCCAATTTTTGCACCAGGGCTTCGATGTGGGCGGTATACGGGAAAAAGGGAAGGGGTGGCGGCTCAGTGTTCAGCAAGCGCGAGCAGCGTTCCATGAGCTGTCGCACCCCCTTGCCGTGCAGGGCGGAGGTGGGCACGACCGGTACGCCCAGGGCCTTTTCCAGTTTTTCGTGGTCGATCTTCAAGCCCCGCTTTTCGGCTTCATCCTGCATGTTCAGGGCGATGGCCATTGGCCGCCCGAGTTCCAGCAATTCGCTGGTCAGTTCGAGGCTGCGGGCCAGCAGGGTGGAATCAACCACGTTGACGATCAGATCGATCTTTTCGCTCAGCAGGTATTTCTGGGTTAATTTTTCGGCGTCGTCGTTGGCGTTCAGGGAATAGGTGCCGGGAAGGTCCAGCAGCTGGAATATCCGTCCATCCAACTGGATGGCGCTTTGGGTGATTCTGACGCTGGTGCCGGCAAAATTTGCGGCCGCGGCCTTGATGTCGGACAGGACATTGAACAGGGTGCTTTTGCCTGCGTTCGGCTGTCCGACCAGAACGATTTTAAAGCTTTTCATCTCCGACCATTATTTTTTTGGCCAGCCCCTGGCCTATGGCGATCTTGCTGGAATGGGTGGTCAGGTTGCGGAGCAGAACCGGGCTCCAGCGCGAGTGGTTGAGTTTGATGATGGAATCGCCTACGTGGATCCCCATGGACAAGAGTTTTTTTCTTGCTTCCAGGCCGGCTTTGATTTCAACGATTTTATGCGGCATGCCGCTGGGGATAAGATTCAGGGACGATATTTTCATTCAGCATAATAACCCTTTTTTTGCTGCTTGTCAAATCCTGAGGGCGATTCGCGCGCTTGGCGGCAAACGTCGTCCCCGGCGTTGGAAAATCACGCGGCTTGCCGGGCGGTTCATTTTGGGATAAAATGATATCTTGAAATATCAATCAAAGGAGTGATGATGATCGACCTGGTGACCGGAGCGGCCGGATTCCTCGGTTCGCATCTGTGCGATGCCCTGTTGGCCAAAGGCCACGAGGTGATCGGCCTGGACAATTTTTTCACCGGTAGCAAGGGCAACATCCGCCATCTGCTTGCCAACAGCCATTTTGAGATCATTCGCCACGATATCATTCATCCGGTCCTGCTCGAAGCAGACCGGATCTACAATTTCGCCTGCCCGGCATCGCCGCTCCATTATCAGTTCAACCCGGTAAAGACCATCAAGACCTCGGTCCTGGGGACCATCAACATGTTGGGGCTGGCCAAGCGCGTCAAGGCCCGCATCCTGCAGGCTTCGACTTCGGAAGTATACGGTGATCCCGAGGAGCATCCCCAGCGGGAGTCGTACTGGGGCCGGGTGAATCCCATCGGCCCGCGCTCCTGTTACGATGAAGGCAAACGGGTGGCGGAATCGCTGCTGGTCAACTACCAGCAGCAGAACCACGTGGACATCCGCATCGTGCGCATCTTCAACACCTATGGACCGCGCATGGCCCTGAACGACGGCCGGGTGGTCAGTAATTTCATCTTGCAGGCCCTGCGCGGAGAACCGATCTCCATTTTCGGCCGCGGCGAACAGACGCGGTCGTTCTGTTATGTATCCGACCTGATCGACGGGACCATGCGCATGATGGAGCAGGACGGATTCAGCGGTCCGGTCAATCTGGGCAATCCCGATGAAATCTCGGTCCTGGAATTGGCCGAACTGGTTTTGCGCTTGACCGCATCCAAATCGAAAATAGTGTTCCAGCCGCTTCCGGTCGATGACCCGGTGAGGCGCAAGCCGGATGTCTCCCTAGCCCGGGAAAAACTCGGCTGGGAGATCCAGGTGCCGCTGCAGGACGGCTTGCGGGAGACCATCGGGTATTTTAAAAAACTATTGCCTGCCTAATAAATCCCAATCCGGATGGCGGAAAAAGTAATAAAAATCAAGGAGGTCCTGATAATGAAAAAAAGCGGTTTTGCGATCGGCGTATTCTTTTTGGTGATTTTTGTCTTTACGGCTCTGGCCGCCCCGGCCGCGGTTGAGAAAAAAATGTCGAAAAAAGTCGAAAAACTAATGGCCAAAGCCCAGGAAGCAATCCAGCAGAAGCAGCCGGACCAGGCCATCGACCTGCTGAATCAGGTTTTGGCGCTGGCTCCGGAAAGTGCCGTGGCCCATCACAACCTGGGCGTGCTGTATTTCGAGAAGGGAATGGCCGACCAGGCCATCGGCAAGTTTGAAGAAGCCCTGAGCCTGCAAAATGACTACCCGAACGCGCTGCTGGCCCTGCGGCAAGCGCTTTTCGAAACCGCCAGGATCGCCAGCGGCAAACAGGAATATGAAAAGGCCAACGCCTATCTGCTGAAGCTGGCCGGTCTGCCCCAGCCGGCTACGGAAAATAAAAATCTGCTGGCATCCGCGCAGTATTTGCTTGGGTATAATTTTTTCAATCTTAAACAGTATCCGCAGGCATTGGATTCTTTCAGCAAATGCCAGGCCAGCGAAGGACTGGAAAAAGGCAATTTGCAGCTGTATGCCAACGCCACGTATTTTCTGGGCATGGTTACCTATGTCCAGGACCAATACGGAGTTTCCAACGAACATTTTTTAAAGTATCTGGCCCTGTATGCGGGCAGCGAAACCCAGCCCGAATTTTTTGCCCATGCCAATTATTTCATCGGTGCCAACCTTTTCCGTCAGCTGGAAGAAAAAATGACCCAGGGTGATGTGGCCCATATGATCGAAGCGGCCGAAAAGATCCGGCCCTACCTTGTCACGGCGGTAGAGATGAAGTTCCCCAGCGAAGACGCTTACGTCATGCTGGGCAACTGTTATGTCTACTTGAAGGATTACGACAAAGCCATGGCCACCTACCAGCAGTTGTGCGGACTTTTTCCCCAGTCGCCGCAGCTGAAAAATTACCAGGCTTTCATGCAGGAACTGTTAAAAATGCAGCAGCAGGCCCAGAAAACGAACAAGAAACGCTGACCGATTCCGCTGCCAGGATCAGGTTTGTTTTATAAATCTATTGCCGAAGATGGCCGCCAAGCCCGGAGCGGACGGATCGTCACCAAGAACGGTGCTTTCGACACGCCGGCGTTCATGCCGGTGGGCACGGCCGGCACGGTCAAGGCCCTGACGCCGAAGCAGCTGGAGGAGGCCGGGGCCCAGGTCATCCTGGCCAACACCTACCACTTGTTCCTGCGTCCCGGCACCGAAGTCATAAAAAAGTTCGCCTCGCTGCACCGCTTCATGGCCTGGGACCGGCCCATCCTGACCGACAGCGGCGGCTTCCAGATCTTTTCCCTGCAGGCCAACGCCCGGGTGAGTGAAAACGGCGTGCGCTTTAAATCGCACCTGGACGGCTCCCTGTTCACGCTCCGTCCCGAAGATGTGGTGGATATTCAGAATGTCCTGGATTCCGACATCCAGATGGTCCTGGACTATTTTGCGCCCCATCCGGCCAGCCGCGTCCAGGATGAAAAAGCGCTGGAGCTGACCAGCCTCTGGGCGGCCAGGGCCCGCGAACATTTCCTGAAAACCAATCGGGGGAATTTCCAGTTCGGGATCATCCAGGGGGGGCTGCATGGCGACCTGCGCGAGCGCTCGCTGCGCGAACTGGCCGCCATGGATTTCGACGGCTATGCCATCGGCGGCCTGAGCGTGGGCGAAAGCCAGGCCGAGTTCCAGAGAGTCCTGGAGCCCCTGGCGCCGGAACTTCCGGCCGCCAAGCCACGCTACTTGATGGGCTCGGGAACTCCGCAGGATATCCTCTTTGCCGTGGAAAGCGGCATGGACATGTTCGATTGCGTCCTGCCTTCGCGCAACGCCCGCAACGGCACGCTGTTCACCTCGCGCGGCAAGGTCAGGATCAAGAACGAAAAATACAAGAGCGACCCGCAGCCCCTGGATGAAGACTGCCGGTGCTACACCTGCCGGAATTTTTCCCGGGCTTATTTGCGGCACCTGTTCATGTCCCGCGAGATGCTGGCCTCTATTTTGCATACCATTCACAATATCCATTTCTACCTTGATTTTATGGTAAAAATAAGGTATGCTATCCAATCGCACGAATTCATAGAATTTAAAGAGGATTTTTTAGCTCTTTACAAAGGAGATTAACATGAATGGCGCAACCCAGAGCAATATGCTGGTGCAACTCATTCCATTTGTCATCATTTTCGTCATTTTTTACCTGCTGATCATCCTGCCGGCCCGGAAAAAACAGAAGCAGCATCAAAACATGATCCATTCCCTGAAAGGGGGGGAGCGTGTCATCACTGCCGGCGGCATCTATGGGACCGTTTCCCGGGTCATGGATGACCGGTTTGAAATCCAGGTGGACGGTAATACCCGGCTGCAGATAACCAAATCCTCCATTTCCGCGGTTTTGGAAGTGGGGGGCGAAAAAAGCAAGCAATAACCATCCACCGGCTGCATTCGTTCTCAAATCCCGTGAAATATTCTTGCAGATACGGCAATTAGGATAAAAGGAGGAACAAGATGGACAAGTCTATGACCTGGAAAGTGGGTTTGATCGTTGCCGTGATCGCCCTGTCGATCTGGCTGCTTTGGCCATTGGACAAAAAAATCAATTTGGGGCTCGACCTCAAAGGCGGGATGCACCTGATCATGGAAGTCGTGACCGACGAGGCCCTGACCATCCAGACCGACATGAGCGTCACCCAATTGAAAGGCCTGTTGAAGGACGGCAGCATCAAGTACGAAAAGATCGTCCGCAAGGGCTTCAATAAAATAGAGATCACCGGCTCGCTGCTCGATGATGAGCGCAAGATCAAGGACATCCTGGATGACGATTTTCGCGATTGGACCTATACGGTCGGCGGCAACCTGATCTCGCTGGCCCTGCGCCCCAACATTGAGCAGCAATTGCGCGACCAGTCCGTGGACCAGGCCCTGGAAACCATCCGCAACCGCGTTGACGAATTCGGCGTGGCCGAACCCACCATCCAGAAGGAGGGCATGGCCGGAGACAAATTGCTGATCGATCTCCCCGGCATCGACAACCCGGAAAGGGTCAAGAGCCTGATCAAGAGCACGGCCATGCTGGAATTCCGCCAGGTGATTTCCGGGCCTTTCCTGACCGAGGAAGCGGCGCTGAAGGATTACAACGGCCAGCTTCCCGATGACCTGGAGATCGTCAAAACCAATCCGCGGCGCCTGGACAAGGGCTTTTATGTGCTGAAAGCGGCCACTGTTGTACCGGGCAAGGACCTGAAGAGCGCACGTCGGGCCCAGGACGAATACGGTGCCCCGGCCGTCGGCTTCTCCTTCAATTCCCAGGGAGCCGCCCAATTCGAAAAATTCACCGCCGCCAACATCGGCAAGCAGCTCTCCATTGTCCTGGATGACCGCATCGAAAGCGTGGCCACCATCCAGGACGTTATCGCCGGCGACGGCATCATCCACGGACGCTTCACCATCGATGAGGTGGATGACATCGTGCTGGTGCTGCGTTCCGGCGCCTTGCCGGCCCCGCTGAAGTATATCGAGGAGAGGACCATCGGCCCCTCGCTGGGCGCCGACTCCATCCGCAAGGGGCTCATGGCCTGCCTAGGCGGTCTGGTGCTGGTGGTGGCGTTCATGCTGGTTTACTACCGGGCCGCCGGCATCAATTCGGTACTGGCCCTGCTGCTCAACATGCTGATCCTGATGGGCATCATGGCCTATTTCAAGGCCACCCTGTCCATGCCCGGCATTGCCGGCATCATCCTGTCCATCGGCATGGCCGTGGATGCCAACGTGCTGGTCTTTGAACGCATCCGCGAGGAACTCAATCTGGGCAAGTCGCCCAAGTCGGCCATCGACGCGGGCTTTAAAAAAGCGTTCTGGACGATCTTCGACGCCAACCTGACCACGGTCATTTCGGCGGTCTTCCTGTTCCAGTTCGGCACCGGCCCCATCAAGGGCTTCGCCGTCACCCTGATCATCGGCATCGCGGCCAGCATGTTCACGGCCATTTTCGTCTCGCGGGTGATCTTCGATCTGACCTACGGCCGGCGCAAGAAGCTGTCCAAGATCAGCATATAGGAGCGGAAAATGAAAATATTCAAAGAAGAACCCAAGATCAAATTCATCAATAAACGGTTTTATGCCTTCGCCCTGTCGGGGCTGATCATCCTGGCCGGCGTGGCGATGTTTTTTACCCGCGGCTTCAACATGGGCATTGATTTTTCCGGCGGCACCATGATCGAGGTCAGCCTGAGGGAAAATACTTCGGTCCAGCAGCTGCGCAACATGCTGGCCAAGATCAACCTGGGTGATGCGCAGATCACGCAGATCGGCGGTGAAAACAAATTTTTCATCAAGACCCTGGCTTCCTTGAAAAAGCTGAACCTTGGCAATTCAATGAAAATGGAAGACATCGAGGAATATGAAATCGTGGCCCGGGAGATCCGCAACGGCATCATGGATGCGGCAGAAAGGGAACAGGCCGCGGCGGGAAAGATCGACCTGAACAACACCGCCGAGGGCGAGATCGCCCGTTTTTTGCGTGACAAGGGCATCGCCGATGAGGACGCAAAGGAGAGCGCCCGGCTGGCGATCGGCCTGCGCAAGAGCAAGACCGGCATCATCGGTGATTTTTCCGCCCTGGAAAAAGCCGGCGTCAAGCACCGCGTCATGGATCTCCTTCGCTCTTCGGCTTATCTGGGAAAATTCACCTTCCTGAGCGTGGAATTCGTCGGCCCGCAGGTGGGCAAGGAACTGCGGCGCAAGGCCGCCCTGGCCTGCATCTGGGCACTGATCGGCATGCTGGTCTACATCGCTTTCCGCTTCAAGTTCCTGTATGGGTTGTCGGGCATCCTGACCCTGGCCCATGACGTTCTGATCGCCCTGTCGTTCATCCTGTTCTTCAACATTGAAATGTCGCTGCAGGTCATCGCCGCCATCCTGACCATCGTCGGCTATTCCATCAACGACACCATCGTGATTTTCGACCGCCTGCGCGACAACCTCAAGATCATGAAAAAGGACGACCTGGAAGCCATCTTGGACAAAAGCCTGAACCAGACCCTCAGCCGGTCGATCTTCACCTCCTTGACGGTTTTCCTGACCGTCATGTCCCTTTTCCTATTCGGCGGAGAAGTCATCCGGCCTTTCGCCTTCACCATGCTGGTCGGCGTCCTCGCCGGTTCCTACTCGACCATTTACCAGTCCTGCGCCTGGCTGAAAGTCTGGGAAAAATATTTCCTAAAAAGAAAAAAAAGTTGAAATTAAGCTTGAATTTTACTGTTTTTTGTTATATAAGGTAGTTTGGAAATATTAATAAATTATTTAATGGAGGCGTAGCATGTTTGGCGAATCCTTGATCATATCGGGAGAAAAACGCAAACCTACCAAGACGTATTTGACCCTGCCGATATCGCTGTTGATTCACGCCTTGGCCATCGCGTCTTTTATAGTAGTTCCGCTGATGATGGCCGATTCGAATCTTCCTGAAGTCAAAGTGACCAATGTCTTTGTCATGGCCCCGCCTCCGCCGCCGCCCCCTCCACCTCCGGCGGCTAAAAAGAAAACCGGCGGCGAAAAGAAAGTCGAGGAAACCAAGAAGGCCGAGACCCGTCCCGTCATTGCCGGGCGGCTGGTGGCTCCGATTGAAGTTCCCACGATCATCCAGGAAGAAGATGTGGGCAGCTTCGGCGTCGAAGGCGGGATCGAAGGCGGCGTGGAAGGCGGCGTGGAAGGCGGCGTGATCGGCGGCGTCCTGGGCGGCGTGGAAGGCGGGCAGCTGATCGAAGGATCGCAGCAGGCCATCCGCATTGCCAGCGTGCAGCGGCCCAAACTGATCAAGCAGGTCAGGCCGGTTTATCCGCAGATCGCCCTGACAGCGCGCATACAGGGCGTGGTCATCATCGAGGCCATGACCGATATTTACGGACGGGTGCGTCAGGCCAGGGTCATTTCCGGTCACCCCCTGCTGAATGAAGCCGCGTTGAGCGCCATCAAGCAATGGGTGTATGAGCCCTATATCCTGAACGGTATTCCCAAGCCGGTCATTTTCACGGCCACGGTTACCTTCACTCTGCAGAATCAGTAAGTTCGTATGTGGCATGTCCACACGGAATTTATAAAATCAATCTTATTTTAGGAGGTCTAATATGTCATGGGATTTAGTTGAGATGTGGCACAGTATGAGTTTCATCCCCAGAGCGGTCGTTTTCACTCTGGTGTTTATGTCGGTGTATTGCTTTGCGACCGGAATCGAAAGGGCGATCGTTTTTTCCAAGGCCAAAAGGCAGTCCAGGGATCTGCTGAAGCTTATTTCCGGTCTGTGGCGCGAAGGTAAAGTGGAAGAATCCATCAAGCTGGCTTCTGATAAAAGATTCAAGAACAGCCACCTTGCCAAAGTCCTGGTTGCCGGATTGAACGAACTGCAATTCCAGCAGGACAGCAGGTCCAGTCACCCCGAAGTGGTCGAATCGGCCAAGAGAGCCATTGAAAGGGCCACCATCAAGGGCGTTCAGGAATTCAAAAGAGGCCTGAACGGTCTGGCGACCATCGGTTCCACGGGTCCGTTCGTCGGCTTGTTCGGCACGGTTTTCGGGATCATCACCGCTTTCCAGGGCATGAAAGTTTCCGGCTCGGGCGGTATCGGCGCTGTGGCTGGCGGCATAGCTGAAGCCTTGATCACCACCGGTTTTGGCATTATCGTCGCCGTCGTAGCCGTGTGGTTCTTCAATATCCTGCTCAATCGCGTGGATGTCTTCACCGGTGAAATGGCCAATGCTTCTTCGGAATTGATTGATCATTTTATCAAGCTGAAATCCAAGTAAGGGGAGCAGAGAATGAGTGTCGATATCGGCTCAAATTCTGCAAAGTCTGAGCCCAACGTGGTGCCGCTTTGCGACATACTGTTGGTGTTGCTCATCATCTTCATGATCGTGACACCGATGATCCAGAAAGGCGCCAACGTCACTCTGCCCGAAGCCAAATACACTGCCAGTGAGCCCGATCCCAGCCAGATGCTTACCGTGTACATCAAGAAATCCGGTGAGGTCGCCCTGGATGACAAAGCCGTGGATGACCTGGGAAAGCTGGGGCAACTGATCCTCGACCGCATGGAGGAATTGCAAAGGACAGAGAAAAAAGTCCTTTTGAAAGCTGATTTGGAAGCGGCCTATGGCCGAGTGGTGGATGTGATGAACGCGATCAAGGAAGCTCAGATCGAAATAATTGGTTTGGTAACGGAACAAAAAGCAAGTACCTTGGAATAGTCTGTTTTTTGTCAAGAAAAGGGGAAGAAGCGATTCTTCCCTTTTTTTTTAATAAATTTTGCCAGCCGGGATCCGTACTTTGATAGCGGCAGGGATCACGCTGACGTCATAATCCATGGGTTCGCTGCCGCCGTATTCCCCGTCGAAATGAAAGGGAATCGGTCCATTCAGGGAGCGGATGTGCGCCCGGTCAAACTTGCAGGATTTGTAGAAAGGGTACTTGTCGATATTGCCGGTAAAAAGGCGCTGGATGTTCAGGGAGGACTGGAGCAGCCTGGACCTTTTTAATATGCACAGGTCCAGCAAGCGGTCGTATGGGGATGCGTGGGGGGCGATGACGGCTTTGGCGCCGTACTGGCGGAAATTGGCCAGGGCCAGGAGCATGATGTCCTCCTCAAATTCGCTGGTTTCGGTGGTGACCCGCACCTTGAACTGCGGCATTTCCAGATAACCCTTCAAGGTGAAATAGACATAGGGCAGGATGCCCCGGGTCTTGGATTCCAGGTTGAATTTTTTGGAAATAAGCCCGTCCAAGCCCATGCCGGCCATATTGAAAAAATATTTATCGTTGATCTTTCCGGAGTCGATGAACACATCCTGGCCTGAGATCAGCGTGTCCAGGGCTCGGAGCCAGGAGAGGGGGATATGCAAATTGCGGGCCAGCCCGTTTCCTGAACCCCCAGGCAGGATGCCCAGGGTCTTGTTGGTATGGATCAAAGAAGTTGCCACCGAATTTACCGTGCCGTCGCCGCCGAAGGCGGCAAAGACGTCAAAATGCGTCAAGCCCTGGCGGGTGATCTCGCAAGCATGCAGGGGCGAGTGGGTATGGACCAGGGAGACGCTGGCGAAATGGCGGCGTAATTTTTTTAAGATCAGGGAAACGGCGATATCCTTGGATATGAATCCCGAGGCAGGGTTCAGGATCAATAATATTTTTTCAGGGCCGCGGCTCATGCACCCGTATTATACCATAGCGGCGGCGGGACCTTCAGGGTTCAGGATATTTTTTGGCCGCAATCGGGGCAGAATTTGGCTCCCTTTTTCAAGCCGGCGCCGCAATTGCTGCAGAATGTTTTTTTGGGAAATTCTATGCCGCATTCGGGGCAGAATTTGGCCGCCAGGGGGGATTCCTTCTGGCAGGCGGGGCATTTTTTTGTTTTGCCAGCCGCGGTGGTGCTTTCCGCTCCCTGCTTTTTTGCGTCCTGCATGGCCTGGTTGATCATTCCCGGCATCATCATGCCCATGCCGGCGCCAAGACCCATGCCCATTCCGGAAGATGCGTCTCCGCCTTTTTCAGCGGCCTTTTCCATGGCTTTGGCAGCCTTGAACTGCACGAATTTGCCCATGTCGCCTACGGCGCCCATGCCGGAACGTTCATCGATCATTTTTTGAACTTCCTCGGGCGGGGTGATGGCGTTAATGATGAAATCAGATATTTCCAGGCCGTATTTGGCAAAGTCATCGGCGATCCGCCCTTTGAGCCCGGCGGCCAATTCGTCGAAATGCTGGGGCAGTTCAAAAATGGTTTTAATCGTTTCGCCCAAGAAATCGTTCAGGCGGCCGACCAACAGGTCGCGCAGAA
>JADFDP010000043.1 GCA_018262835.1 Candidatus Aminicenantota bacterium | reverse complement strand
CAAAAAAGCCGGCAAAAACCGGGTCAGCAGTTCCTGAAAGCCCGTGCCGTCATGAATTAAAACTTCAGCACCAGGCCCAATGACGGCGAGACCAGTATCTGGGCCGCTTTTCTTAAAATGTAAGCGCCCTGGACATCCAGGGCGATCCCCAGAGAGCGGCTCAACATGGCCTGCAGGCCAATGCCTCCGGCCGCCAGGGGCGAAAGCGCTTTTTCGGGAGCGGCAATGATGATTTTATTGCCCAGATTGGACACATACTCCTTTTCCTCCACCATGAGGTTTTCCAATCCGCCGCCGATGGAAACATACAATCCCAAGCGCTCGGAAAAATCAAAATATTTGTAAAGACTGAATACGGCGGTGAGATTTTTCGGCGTGTCCGCCGGAATGGTCTCTCCATCGGAAGGATCGCGCAGATCGACCGAAGTGGAAAGGCCATAACGGATATCCAGGCCCACGGCAAAATGTCGAGAAGTGAAAACAGCGAAGCCGAAACCAAAGGCCGGGCTCTGATAGGCTGGGGTAACGGGAAAATCATTCGCCCCCGCCACATAATCGCCTACCGCGCCATTGGCAGAGAACAACCCCAGCCCGCCGCGCAGGCAGAATTGCTTTTTCAGGAAACTTTCCTGCAAAATATTTTTCCTGGCCGAACGCTGACCGGCCAGCAGTTGCATATTGACAAGCAGCGGCACGGTGATGAGCGTTAAAATGATGAGTTTGTTTTTTCCCATGGTTTTTCTCCTTGCTTTTTTGGCTTTACCACTGCTTGCGCTTGACGTTCTGTACGGTGATCTTGACCGTTTGCGCGTCTTCGGCGAATCCGTCCGATACTTTGAAATGAACAAAGAAAACTCCCGACTGGGTATAGGCCGGTGTCCAGGAAAAAGCACCGCTGGCGGCATCCAAATTAGCCCCGGCCGGCAGACCGTCGGCTGAAAATTCCAGCGGGTCGCCGTCACTGTCGCTGGCGCTCAGCGTAATAGCCAGGGCATTTCCTTCTTCGCCTGAGCAGTCGGAAATGTTCTGCAGCACCGGAGTCGCATTGTTCAAGATTGGACGCACCATGCGCAGCACCTGGCTGCCGATGTCCGCAGCTCCCCATTTGATGCGGAAAAAACCGCTGTCGCCCCAGCCGGTTCCCCAGGAATTCTTGCAGATCCAGTATCGCTCAGCATGGTTGTAGCCGACGACGACCACGAAATGGCCGCCCTCATAAGATGCGCCGGCCGTGGGCTGGTACACGCCGCTGCGGTAGTGATAGAAATCGGAATACACGGCCATCCAGCTGGTGACCGGTCCGTCCTGCAGGGCGATCTCGATGCCGGCGTTGGAAGCGGTCACCCAGTTCCAGGAAGCGATGCGCACCACCCTTGACCCCCAGCCGGCACAGGGATTGCAGTGCGCATCCGTGGCCGTGTAGGGATAACAGCTCTCATTGGGAATGCCCGTCCTTCTAATGTATTCGGCCGCCTTGTATTCATAGCCGCCCTGGTCGCAGTCGCCGGCATGGCTGCAGGAAACCAGCATCTGCTCGGAAAGGTCGATGTCCTGGCTCATATGCTTGCTGATCTTGACCATGGCTTCCAGCAGGGCGGTGGTGGCAAAAGCCCAGCAGCTGCCGCAATTGCCCTGGTCTTTTACGGAAGAGATCCAGTTGCCGCCATGGTTGCGCCAGTCCAGCACTGCCGGCAAAGCCCTGGGTGCGGGAAAATTCTCGGCCGGCATCCGCACCGGGACATCACGCAGGCGCCCGCCCAACCGCTTCAGCCGCTCCTCCCGGCTCAGCAGCGACAGCGGCGTCTGGTCCGCCTGCCAGTCCAGTTTTTCGGCCGCGATGGCCTGCTGTACGCTCGTGATCTCCTGGCTGCTGCCGTCGGCATCGGCCGACAATATGGTCACGGCTCCCAGGCATGCGAGAATGAGTAAAAAGACCAGCCAATTATTTTTTACCATTGCTTCTGACCTCCTTGCGCCATTGGATATATCTCTAAAGTAATTTTCCGGCAAAGTCAAGACCGGAAAGGATTTTTAAATCTCAGGCAATAAAAAAGCCGCCGGCTTTCAGGAATCAAGCAGCTGGCGCACTTTGGTAAGCAGTTCGGTCGGCTTTATCGGTTTCAACAACATGGGGATACCGGGGTCCATGATGCCCTTGCGAGAGATGATATCGGCCGAATAGCCGCTGAGAAAAATCACCTTTACGTCCGCTTTGATCTGCCGGATCTCGGCAATGGTTTCCCTGCCGTTTTTTTTGGGCATGATCAGGTCGCAGAGAATCAGTTGCACGTTGTCCCGCTCACGGGCGAATGCGGCAACGGCATCCACACCATCTACGGCTTCGATTACCGCATAGCCGAATTCCTCGAGAATGGAGCGTATGACCTGCCTGACGGTGACGTCGTCCTCGATTAAAAGTATCGTTTCCGTTCCCGCGATCAATTTTTCACTTCTCCGGCGGCTGCGTTTTTCCCTGCGAATGGACTTCAAGGGCAAATAGATATTCAATGTCGTCCCTTGGTCGACCGCGCTGCTCACTCTGATAAAACCGCTGTGCTTTTTGATGATGCCGTAGACGATCGCCAAGCCCAGCCCGGTTCCTTTTCCCACTTCCTTGGTGGTGAAGAAAGGTTCGAAAAGATGGGCTTGCGTTTTCGCATCCATGCCGAAGCCGGTATCGGCAATCGAAACAAGGGCGTATGAACCGGCGGGGATTTCGCCGGCACTCTCAGCCAAAATCATGATCGAAGTGGAAATCGCCAGTTTGCCGCCGTTGGGCATGGCATCGCGGCTGTTGGTCGCCAGATTCATCAACACCTGCTCGAGTTGGCGGACATCGACTTCCACCACCAGGTCCTGGTCGGCCAGGTTGAGGCTGAAATCGATATCTTCGCCGATCAACCGCGCCAAAATTTTGTGAAACCCAAAAATGGCGCCGTTGATTTCCACGGGCTGCAATTCGATTTCCTGCTTGCGGCTGAAGGCCAGCAGGCTGTGGGTCAGGCTCACCGCCCTTTCCGTGGAGGCGAGTATGCGCTCGATATATTCCTTCAACTGTTCATCGCCTCTGAACTTCATTTGCAGCAGCGACGCATAACCGACGATGGTCGACAGGATGTTGTTGAAATCGTGGGCCACGCCGCCGGCCAGAATGCCGATGGCTTCCATTTTCTGGGCCTGGAGCAGCTGCCCTTCCAGCAAACGGCGGTCGGTGATGTCACGGACAATGGCCAGCAGAAAGACGGCTTCGCGCAGCTCGATGCGGTTCAGGCTCACTTCGGCAGTGAAGGGGGTCTGGTCCGTCCTGCAGTGCACCCATTCAAAAAACTGGGGCTGCCCGGCATAGGCGGCGTTGATTTTTTCAATGGACTTTTCTCGCGAAGTGCTGCCATCCGGCTGCAGAGGGGGAGAGAACCGATCGGGAGAGGAGCCGATGATCTGTTGGCGCGTGCAACCAAATATCTCCAGGGTCCGCGAGTTGCAATCGAAAAAAAGGGTTCCTTTTATCAGGAAGATAGCGTCGCTGGCCGCCTCAAAAAGCGTGCGGTAGCGGTATTCACTCTCCAGCAATGCTTCCTCCGCACGCTTGCGCTCGGTGATATCCAGAAATGCGCCCACCAATCCTTCAACCTCCCCATTGGCATCCAAAAAAACATCTTTGGCGAAGATCACCGGGCGCAGCTGACCCTGCTTGTCTTGCACCTGGTACTCATATACCTGATGCTTCTGCTCCTTGATCAATTCAAGATCTTTACGGTGATAAGTTTCAGCGAGTTCGCCCGGCCATATTTCGTGAACCGTTTTCCCTTTGATTTCATCTGAGCTAAATCCCATGATGTCCGTGAACTCATCATTGCAACCGGTATATTTGCCATCCCTGTCCTTGAAGAAAACCGCCACCGGCAATGCCCGCAAAAGAGATGAAATGAACTGGTTTTTCACCAGAAGGGCTTTTTCCGATTGCTTGCGTTCGCTGATATCGCGGAAGCTCCATACCCTGCCAACGGGCCGGTCGCCAAGCATTTGCGGGCGCGAATACCGCTCAAAATACCTGCCGTCCTTGAATTCCAGCAGGTCGTAGCTTTCCGCTTGGGTATCGGCATACATTTCCTTGACCCGGCCAGAAAATCCCTGGGGGTCGAGCAGTTGGGTGGAAACGAAAGCCAGAGCCTGCGCATCTTCGCCGGCAGCCAGGATTTCGTCAGGGATCCGCCACATTTGCGCAAAGCGCTGGTTAAAATGCACGATTTTTCCGAAAAGATCAATGACCAGAATGCCGTCGGTCGTGGACTCCACGGTGGCCCTGAGCAGGGAAATGATCAATTCCCTGTCTTTTTCGGCTTGCCTGCGGTCGTTGATATCGATAAGGCTGCCCTGCAGTCCGACGGCCACGCCCTGCTTAAAGATGGGGCGGGTCCGGATCAGAGCAGTGAACGCGCTGCCGTCCTTGCGTTTGACCAGATATTCATGAAAGGATACTTCTTTGCCGGAAATGATTCGTCCGAAACTCTCCCTGGCTCTGGGTCTGTCAATTTCAGCCACAATATCCAAAATATTCAACCCGGATAAAAATTCGGTTTCATTATACCCGAACCATTCTAGCGATGTTTGATTGGTAAAAGTGAGGTTTCCCCGCAAATCCGCTTCAAAAATGCTGAATGGCAGGTGATTGACCATTTCCCGGTGCTTTTTTTCGCTTTCAAACAGCGCCGCCTGGGCCAGCAGTCGTTCGCGCAGTTCGCTGCGGGTATCGGCCAATGCTTCCCGGATGGAGCGTCCGGCCATGTCCTGGAGCAAAATCATGACGAGCAGGTACAGGGTGTTGATCAGCCAGAACAGCCAGGGGCGAGGCGATGGCACCCTGGGGAGAAAGGCAATGGCCAGGGTGGTCAGGCTGCAAACCCCGGCCGCCATAATCCCGGCCCACCTGCCCAGCAGCATGCCGGCGGTGAAAACAACAATGAAAAAACCCCAGGCGGCCCGCGCTCCCAGACCCACTGGCATGAAAGCGTTGATGGAAATGAGCAGCCACAATTCCACCACAAAAAATAGGGCGCCCAGGCGCAAATGCCCGAGTTTGACCAGGGTCAGTAAAAACAGGTTGACGGCCAGGGGGGCGATGATCATCCCCAGCCAGAAGTGTTCGTTACCCGGCGCAATGAACATGATGAGGAGGATCACGCCGGTGTAGCCCAAAATCATGCTGAGCAAATGGGCATGGAGCTGGCGGGCCAAATGGGTCTGATTTTTGTCGCTGAAGGTCGGAACTGCGAAAAACCGGAGCAGCTTGCCCGATCTGTTTTGCGACATGAGGCAATTATAGAAAAAATCGAGAATAAATTCAATTTGCTTTCATCAAATTGCAAAAAAAAAAATTTAATATATAATCATTGCATTCCTAAGTGGCCAGCACAAAGGATTTTATCGAAAAAAAATGAACGAACTGCCTGACCGGTCATGGCCGGAACTTTTTGAAAGCATCGCATTGGGAGTCCTGATCCTGGATCCCCAAGCGCAGCGGATCGTTTGGCAAAACCGGGCCTGGCAAAATCTATTTCCCGCCGTGCCCCTGGACTATCCGCGGGCCAAGGAATATTTCCTGACCGCGCCCCCAGAGGAGGATCAGGGGAATACGAGCCCGCAAACCATTGATTTGGCCGGAAGAGCCATCGGCTTCACGGTTTACTTTGCCGAAAACAATTTATGCCTTGTCCTGGCCACGGCCGTCTCGGAAAAAGAGCGGCAGCGAAAATTGTCCCAAACCAACAGCCTGATGAACGTTCTCGATTACCTTTTTTTCAGCCTGGCGCATGAATTGGGCAACCCGATCAATTCCATCAAGATGACGCTTGAAGTACTGATCAACAATTTCGCTGAATATTCGGCAGCCACCAAGCTCGAATACCTGGAAAACCTGCATGCCGGATTCAAGCGCCTGGAAGAATTGCTCAAAGCCATCAAGTCCTTCAACATGTTCGAGCACCTCAGCCTCAGGCCTACCGATGTGGGGGCACTGATAGAAAACCTGCTGCAACTGCTGGACGGCGAAATCGAAAAAAAAAACATCGGCATCACCAAAGATATTGCCCCGAGCAAGGTGATGGTTCTCAGCGATCCCCGCGCCCTGCACCAGGTCCTGCTCAACCTCATGAGCAATGCCTTTGACGCTTTGCTCGAGACAAGCGCCCCGCTCGTTTCCCTTCAGGTCAGACCCATTGGCCGGCAGGTGCAAATCAAGATCAGCGACAACGGTTGCGGCATCCCCGAACATAGGAAAAAAGAGCTTTTCCTGCCTTTTTTTTCGGGGAAAGCCCAGGGGGTTGGCCTGGGGCTGAGCATTGTCAAAAAACTGCTCACCCAGATGAACGGCACCGTCGCCATCGACAGCCAGCAAAACAAAGGCACGGACGTGGTGATCACCCTGCCCGCGCCATCCGCCCATGAAAACTGAAATCAGCAAGCACACGGTATTGATCATCGATGACGACCGCCTGCTCTGCGAAATGGCCCATGAGTTCCTGGCCAGCGATGCGCTCAGAATCATGATCGCCCACACCGGCAAGGAAGGCCTGGATCTTTGCGCCCGCAATCATGTCGATGTCGTCCTCCTCGATCAGAAATTGCCCGATGGCGAGGGCCACAACTTTTGCCCGCGCATCATCAGCTGTTGCGAGAATGTCAAGATCATATTCATCACGGCTTTCCCCAGCTTTAAAAACGCCCTGCAGGCCATTGAAAACGGGGCGTTTTCCTACTTGACCAAGCCTTTTGAATTGAAGGAATTGAAACTGGCCATCGAGAAATGCCTGCGTGTCAACGAACTGGAAAAAGCCGAAGAAAGCCTGCGATATCAAAACGACCAGGATGACCTCGCCGGAGCCCTGATAGGCGAAAACAACGGTTTGGCCGCCGTCAAGAGCCTGATCGACACTGCGGCCGGCAGCAATGCCCCCGTGCTGATCACCGGAGAAACCGGCAGCGGCAAGAGCCGGGTGGCCAAGCTCATTCACTTGCGCAGCCGGCGCCGCGGTCCATTCATGGTCATCAACTGCGCGGCATTGCCGGAAAATTTGATCGAAAGCGAACTGTTCGGCCACGAAAAAGGGGCATTCTCCGGAGCCCTGGCCGTCAAAAAGGGCCTCCTGGAAATTGCCGGGAACGGCACCATTCTTCTCGACGAGATAGGCGAAATGGGCTTCCACCTGCAAGCCAAATTGCTGGGAGTGCTGGATGATATGCAGATCCGGCGCATCGGCGGCGGCGTCTTCCACCCCGTCCAGGTCCGCATCATGGCCGCCACCAACATCGCGCTTGAAGACAAAATCAAAAACAAGGAATTCCGCGAAGATTTGTATTACCGCCTCAATGTCATCCGCATTCACCTGCCTCCGCTGAAGGAGCGAAAACAAGACATACCCCTCTTGATCAGCGCCTTTCTGAAGGAAATCGCCCCGCAAAAAAATTTGGCGCTGCCGGCGCAGGATCTGCAAAAAATGCTGGCCTACCCATGGCCGGGGAATGTGCGTGAGCTGCGCAACGTCATCGAGCGGGCCATCCTGCAAATTACCGCCGATGGCGAACTGCGATTGGCGCCCCTGATTCCAGAAATGCCATGCAAGCAAAAATCGATCGCCGCCTTGGCAGCCGGTGACAGCATCCAACCTCTGTCCGAAATCGAAAATCATTACATCCAATCTGTGCTAGCCAGGCTGGATAACAATCTGACCAGAACGGCGAAAGCTCTGGGCATCTCGCTCAACACCTTGAAAAAAAAATTGTCCGCAGGAAAAATTCACTGAACTGTCAGTTTTTGACGACCCGTCAATAATTGACAGGCAAAAATTGCCGGATTCCTGCTGGCCAAAGAGCAAAAACCTTTATTCATGAGACTTTTGCTTGATTATCATTTTGGCAAGCAAATTGCTTTTGCAAAATGTGAGCGAAAATAACGGCGCAATTAAAAACATTCTGATCGTTGACGATGAAAAGCTCTTTCTCAAGAGCCTTGCCGACGGCCTGAAAACCTACGAAAAAAAACACAAATTCAAAATGCTTACCGCCCAGAACGGCAAGGAAGCGCTCAAGATATTCAATACTCACGATATCTCCCTGCTGGTGACTGACCTGCGCATGCCGGAAATGGACGGTATTTCGCTGATCACGCACGTCCACAACGATTTTTCACAAGTTCCGGTCATCGTCATGACCGCCTTCGGATCCCCCCAGATCGAAAAGCAGATCAAGGACATGGGCATTCTGCATTACCTGGAAAAGCCCATCAGCTTTGAAGAATTCCGCGACCACGTCTTGTATGCGCTGAACCAGAAGAAAAAAGGCCGGATCGAGGGCATCACCCTGGCATCCTTTCTGCAGTTGATTTGGATGGAAAAGATGACCTGTACCCTCATCGTAAAAAGCACGGAGAAAACCGGCATACTCAGCATTAAGAATGGCGAATTGAAAAACGCCGAATGCGGCCAGGAAAAGGGGCTGGATACGGCCCTGGAAATTCTCGCCTGGGAAAATGTCACCATCGAAATGGAAGAGAGCTACCTTCCGGGCAGTGAAACGCTTAATTCAACCATCGAAGAGATCCTGCTGGAGAGCTTTCGCCGCCAGGACGAAAAAAAAATCGAACCATCTATTGAATACGAGGAAATCGAATTATCCGACAATTTAATCATACTAAAAAAGGAGGAACGAATGAACGTTCAAAAACTCAACAAATCGATCGAGATTCTGAAGGAAAGCCTGGGCGGCGCCCTGATGGCCACTGACATCTGGAGCAGCGCCGACATGCAATCCCTCGCCGGCTGGAACTCCCAACCGGTCGCCACCGCCCTATTCGGCCAGATCATCAATTCCACCAACAAGGCCCTGAAGGAATCGGGCTTCCCCATCCTGGGCAAGTACTGCCTGTTTGACCTGGTGGACGGCAAAATGGTCGTGCTGATCCCCATGGGCGAGTACGGCTGGGGAATGCTCATCGACGGCAAAAAGGCACAGCTGGGATTGCTGCTCAACCTGTCGCTGCCCAAAGCCATCGCCGCTTTTGAAGACGCCATCACCAGCTGACGGCACAAACCAGGAGGAATCACATGGGAGAAAAACTGGCAGAAATTTACAAAGTCGTTGAAGAGAAGGGCGGCACCGAAGGCAGGCTCAAGCTGGCCACTGTTTCCGGCCTGCCTAAAAAGGACGCCACGGAGATGAAAGACAAACCCGAGGTGGTCGAGAAATTCAAAAGTATCGCCAGCGACATATTAAACTGCAACATCGACGAATTCCTGCAGAAGTAATTGCACCGGGACAACCCGCCCTATGCCGCGGGCTCCCGCTGCGGCCCAGAAGAAATTCGCATGAAGAAAGCCGTGCCCTACAGCCATTAAAACATTAAAATGAACCCGCCCGCAGTCACGCGCCACGTCCTCGTATTCGCCGACACGGAGAAACCCGGTTTGCGAGTGGCCGCCAAACTGCGCCAATTCGAGGACCATTTTTCATTCAAGGTTTTGACCGCAGCCGATCCGCCGGCCGTCAAGCGAATTCTGCAATCCCAAGCGGTCGCGGCCATGGTCATCGAAGTCGGCAGGGAAATGGGCTACGCCGTAGAGGTCCTGCGCATGCTGGGCAAAGGGCATCAATCCATTCCGCTTTTCGTCTACAATGGCTTCATTCTGCCCAAAATCGCAGGGAAAACAAAGGAATACGACCATGTCCGGTACTGTGAAGACCATCGCAACTTTGATCATTTCCTGGCCATGATTCTCGCTGAATTGAGTAGGAAAAAGCGCGGCATTATCCACGGTATCGCCCTGGGCAATTTTCTGCAGTTGATGAACAAGGAAAAATTCAGCGGCCAGATCATCGTTACGGCCGGAGCCAAAAAGGGCGTCCTTTTTATACGCGCCGGACAGCTTATCGGCGCCGATATGAACGGAAGCGACGGCAATATGGCATTGAGCGAAATGTCAAGTTGGGAAAAGGTCACCGTTGAAATCGAGGAAAAACCGTCCGGCCACAGCGACGGCCGCTTTCCTCTTCCGAAAAACAAGTCGCGGAGCGAGAAGCCCGACTCGCCGATAGCCATCGCTCAGGAAACCCATGCCGGCCGCATTGACATTTTGCGTTTCAGCCATCAGGGCAAAAGGATATCGGTCGACATCCACAAGCTCAATTCGGCACTGCAAGAAATTCAAGGCCTGCTCGCCGACGAACTGCTGCGCATGGATATTTTTCTTTCCATGGACGGCCGTTCCCTGGCCGGATGGAATTCCCATCCGCTGGCCTGTTCCACTTTTGCGGCCATCACCGAATGCCTGATGAATTCGCTGGAAGCCAGTCACTTTCCCCGGTTGGGGAATTATTACCTGCTGGACCTGGCCGAGGAACACCTGGTTGTGATCATGGTCACCGCTGAGCTGCAATGGGGAATGCTTCTGAAGGGAGGGAAGGAACGGCTGGGCTTTTTGCTGAACATCATCATGCCCAAAGCCCTGAAAGCCCTCGCGGAAGCTTTGATGGGGAAACGCACGGTTTAGGAGAAGCCATGGGTAAAATACTGGAGCAAATTTATAAAATCGTCGAAGCCAAGGGCGGACTCCCGGGCCGGATGAAACTGGCGCAGAAAACCGGGATTCCCATGCAGCAGGCCGCTGCCGACCGCGATCGAGCCATGGTCATCAAGCGCTTCAAAAAAGCGGCCACGGAAATATTGGGAATCGACATCGATGAGTTGCTGAAGTAGTCGCCTCTTCGCTCACCGCCGTGGTATAATAAGATATGGATCACTGGCTATTTTTAGCGGAGGTGCTGCCCATGAAAACAATAATCTGCGGAATTTTACTGGTTCTTTTCTGTTTCACTTTCAGCGCGCTGCTTGGCGAGGATGCGGCCCCGGTGCCGCCTTATGTGGCGGCGCCGCTCGCCAGCGACCTGGACGGACTGAGCGGGAATGAAATCGCGGCCTTATACCACCTGGTCAAGGCGGCCGCGGTCATGGACCGCCTGTTTTTCCGCCAAGCCTGGAGCGGCAATCCCCAAGCGCTGCGTGAAATGGAGAAGTATTCCGGGACGGACAAGGAGCGGCTGAGCGACTATTTCCTGATCAATTTCGGCCCCTTTGACCGTCTGGCCGAAAACAAAAGCTTCTTCGGCACCGCGGTCAAACCATTGGGCGCCGCCTTCTATCCCGATGACATGGGCCGGGAGGAGTTCGAAAATTTCCTCAAAGCCAATCCGCAAAAACGGCTTGGCTTTGAATCGCCCTATACGGTCATCGGGCGCGGCCCGGCCGGCCTCCTGGCCATCCCCTACCATGAATATTACAAAGATACATTAAAAGAAAGCAGCGCCGAATTGGCAAAGGCCGCGGCCGGGACCGGCAATGCCAGTTTGCAAAAATATTTGCTGAGCCGCGCCGCCGCCCTGGGCAGCGACGACTATTTCCAAAGCGACTGCGACTGGCTGGACATCACGGCCAGCCGACTGGAAACGGTCATCGGCCCCTACGAGGTTTACGAGGATTCGCTCTTCAACTACAAGGCCGCCTATGAGGCCTTCGTCTACCTGAACGACATGAAAGAAAGCGGGCGCGTGCAGTCCTTTATCGCCTATTTGCCCCTGATGCAGCAGAACCTGCCGGTGGATAAAAAATACCTGGCCGAAAAACTCGCCGCCCTTTCACCGTTGCAGATCGCCGACCTGGTATTTTCCGCCGGCGACGCCAAAGCCGGGGTAAATACCATCGCTTTCGCCCTGCCCAACGATGAGAAGGTGCGCGAACTCAAGGGTTCGAAAAAGATCATTCTCAAGAACGTCATTGCCGCCAAGTACGACAAGATCCTTCTGCCCATCGCCCGGCTGCTGATCGCCCCGGAGCAACTGCCCATGGTCAATGCCAAGGCCTTCCTCTACCATACCATCCTGCACGAACTGGCCCATCCCCTGGGCACCGATTACATCGACCCGCAGAAGGACCGCATCCCGGTGCGCAAGTCCCTGAAGGAGACCTATTCGCTCAACGAGGAGGCCAAGGCCGATACGGTCGGGCTGTACAACTCGCTGCTGATGATGAAAAAAGGGGTCATCGAGCCGGGAATGCAGAACGCCATGTTCGTCACCCAGCTGGCCTCTATGTTCCGCGCCATGCGCTTCGGCACAGAGGAGGCCCACGGCGGCGCCAACCTCGTCCAGTTCAACTACCTGAAGGAAAAGGGCGGCATCGTGGAAAAGGGCGGCCGCTATTCCGTGGATTTTGGAAAATTCGCCACGGCTTTGACCGCGTTGGTCAAGGAGATCCTGGAGATCCAGGGCCGGGGCGACTATGCACGCTCCAAGGCCTTTAATGAAAAATACGGCAAGGTCGACCCGGTTCTGCGCGATCACCTGCGGCAATTGCAGGCCATCCCGGTCGACATCAAACCCGAATTCGGGACTTTGCGCGAATTGGCCAGACGCTTCAATGACTCCACCCTGAACCAGGACCGCTTTTTAAAATAATCGGGACGATATCGTTCCGGACATCGCCAGGCTGAAAAAAATTATTTTTTTTGAACCAACTACCTTGTTATAACGTATACCATACATGAACAAGATCATGGCAGAAGAAAACGACAACAAGATCACGCAGCTGCGCAAGGGAATACTGGAACTTGCCGTCATGGCCGCCCTATACCGCCAGACCCATTACGGCTACTCCCTGGTCCGCGGCCTGGCCGGTCCGGACACGGCCGGGATCAAGGAGGGAACCGTCTATCCCATCCTGGCCCGCCTTGCACGCGAGGGGCTGGTGAGCTCCACCTGGGTCGAATCCAGCCAGGGACCTCCTCGCAAGTATTACGAATTGACCCAGCCCGGCCGGGCCGCGTTCGAATCCCTGCAGGCGGAATTCCGCCGTTTGGTTCTGCTGGTGGAGAGCGCCGCCGGCGAGTCGGAATCGCAGCCGGACCCGCCAAGCAATAAAAAAATCGCAATCAGGAGGAAGAATAATGAATAACCATTTCCCGCCGACAGCGGAAAAAATCGTCGCCGACTACCTTGAAAAACTGAGCTGCCAATTGAAGGGCATGAACGAAAAGGACCGGCAGGAGATCCTGGCCGAGATCCGGTCGCATATCTTCGAATCGTTCAGCAGCGACAGCGAGGGCGATGAGATCGATCGGGCCCTGCGCACGCTGAAGCGCCTGGGCGAACCGGCCGAGGTGGTCTCCAGCCGCGTGGGAGCCAGCGTCGCCCAACTGGGTAAAAAGAAAAAGTCACTGCTCTACATGCTGGCCGGCTTCCTCATCGTCTTTTTCGCCGCGCCGCTGGGCATGGGCGGCCTGGCCTTGGTCGCCGGGCTGATGGCTGCTTTGGCAGGGCTGCTGATCGCTTATTTCGCCACGGCCGTGATCTTCGTGGTCAGCGGTTTCCTTTG
Source organism: Candidatus Aminicenantota bacterium (assembly GCA_018262835.1). Lineage (GTDB taxonomy): Bacteria > Acidobacteriota > Aminicenantia > UBA2199 > UBA2199 > UBA2199. The sequence continues at coordinate 6,330 of JADFDP010000043.1, read as the reverse complement.
CGCTTTGGTCGGCCTGATCACTATAATCTCCCCGGACCTCTTCCTGGAGATCAACCGCTGGGCCGGGGAAGCCGTGTTCCAATTCGGCCCTTTCCAGAACCATCCGCAGGTGGCCGGGGTGATCACATTGATCATCGCCATGATGCTGGCCGCCCTGGGCCTGCTCATGCTCTGGTCGAGCCGGCACATCTGGCGCGGCCTGCGCTTCGTGTTCAGCCTGGTCATGGACAAGATCCGCTCCCTGTTCGCCCGCGGCCGCAAGCTCGTCTGACTACGCCGCTTCTACGATTTCAAGCGCAAGGGCGGATACCGCAGGATCATATAGTTGCAGGCAATGCGTGAATGAACTCAGCGATATTTCGCAATGCCCGATGCGGATGAAGGCATCATTCGATTGATTGCCGTCGCTCATCACGCATAACGCATTATGCATCACGATAGCTCATTGGAATAAATACTTGCCCCGGGAGTCCACGGCGACCCTGGGCAACTTGCGATTTTTTTCAAAAAAATCATGGCCTTCTTTCAGGTTGCGCCAGAAATCCATCAACCCGGGACGGCGCCAGGCCTGCCGCTCCAGCTTCAGCCAATCCCCGTTCAGCCGGCAGGGGAAAATATGGACCGGGATGCGCGACTGGCCGGCGCTGCGAGCGTCGACGGCCGCCAGATACACCTCCTCGATCGGACCGTTTTGCAACGGGACGCAGCCGATGGTCACGCACGAGCCGTGGATGAAGATGTCGCCGCCGGGATGGCGGCGGTCGCTCAGGATCCGGTCCGAAGCGTTGGGGTAATTGAGGCGCAGCGACAGGTGATAGCTGCTCCCGGGGTTGAAGCCGCCGATGTGATAAAACCCTTCGGGCACCTGCAGGTCTCCTTCGCGGCGCTTGGGGCCGACTGCGCCCGAGGAAGCGCAAATGGCGTACACATGGATCAGGGTGAAGGGATCGCGGTTATTGTTTCTGGCCCACAGTTCGAATTCGGCTTCAAGCTTAAAGATGCGTAAATATATCTCCTTTGCCGGGTAATTCAGTCCGGCTTTGCTGAAAAGGGCCTCGAGCCTTGGCTGTGCTTCGCTTCGGGCCCGCCGCACGCGCGGATAGCGGTTCTGTTCATCGTGGAACGACGCCCCGGAAATGGATGCCGGCCCGATCGACCCGGACAGTACGATCAGGACCATCGCCGCTCGAATGAATCGGCTCATGGTTTCATTGCCGCTAGAAATCGATGGCGATCACGACGCCGATGACCTGCTCCTGCCGGATCTTTTCCAAGTCGCTTTCAGCCTGGACGTCGCCCTGGGCACAAGTGCCCCTGCGATCCCCCATATTCTCGGTTTCCTGGTTTTTCCCATCACCGCTCAGCGCATGAAACCCTTACAGCACCAGGGCGTAGCCGATCTTCAAGAAGAAGGTGCGGCTGGCGCGGGTCAGGTCGATGTTGGCCGTACCGATGCCGCTGTCGGTATAGCCCAGGAAAAGCACGGTCTGGGGATTGATCTTATAGGAAAAAAGCAGCTGGGTGAAGAGTCCTTTTTCCCGGGCTTCGACCGGGGAAGCGTAGAGGCTGGGATTGTACTGGATATCGGAGTATTGGACGATGGCGCGCAGGAAGCAGCGGACGTTGAAATTGTATATCAGCCGCGCCTGCAGCAGGTTGGCCAGGTAAATGCGGTCGCCCTTCAGGGTGAGGTTTTCGTAGATATGGTTGACATTGAGGTTGAGGTGCCGGCCCAGGGCGACCTCCAGCGAGGGGTTGAGCAGGATCGAACTGGCGGCGCGGGCGTTGGCGTAGTCGACGGCGTCGCCCGCCTCCCAGTAGAGCCAGTACCACAGCCCGCTGCGAGGCTTCATCTCCATATAGCCGCTGTTGAACGTGCGCTCGATCTCCACCCCCTGGTAGAGGATCTTCTGGCTGAGCAGGAAGACCTGCAGGACCGACTGCAGTGGACCGGTGTAGCCCACGCCAATCCGGCCCTCGATGTCGGTCTGCCGGCCTTCATGGTCAGTGATCCGGCTGCCATAGACCTGGAAGGCGAGAGTATCGAACCAGCCGCCGGGCCGGCCCCAGAGCTGGGGATGGACGTTCAAGGTCAGCCTCCGGGTGTCCACGCGCGGCACAAAGCCGAAATCGGCGCGGAAATCGCTGCCCAGGTCTTCATAGGTCAGGACGTAAATAAGGTTGCGGCTGTCATGGCGGAAATTGCCGAAGAGGGCGTATCCGGAGAACGGGTTGGCATCCTGTCCCTGCGCGGATGCCGTAAGCTCAGGATAATCGGTGCGGGAATAGAGGGCCTGCCAGGAAAAGGTTTTTGTGCCGCTGAGGCGCAGGAAGCCGTCGGCGCCAACCACATGGTTGGAGTAGTCCTCGCCCAGGCGTCCGGTGTAAAGGAATCCCACCGTGGAGTTGCGCCCCACGTCGCGGCGGAAACGAAAGACCCCGCCCCAGACGTTCTCGTCCAGAGAACCCATGCCGGTGCTCTGGTTGGCCGGGAAAAGCAGGTTGTTGATGCGGTCCTGGGTAACGAATACGCCGACGGCGTTGGCGCCGATCTTGCCGGTCATTTTGCCGCCCCACAGCGGATCGGCTACGCTGCGCGTGAAGACCATCTCCAACGGCGTCAGGAAGAAATCGCCGCCCTCGAGGAAAAAAGGCCGCTTCTCCGGGTAGCGCAGGGCGAAGCGGGTGTTGACGTCGAGCTGGGCCGCGTCGGCCTCGACCTGCGAGAAGTCGGGGTTGACCGTGGCGTTGAGCATCAGGTTGGGCGTCACGCCCCAGCGGGCGCTGATGCCCGGCTCGGCCTTGATCTTGCCGTTTTCCAGCTCGCCGTCAGGGAATGTCCCCATGTCCATGGCGTCGCTGCGCTGCACGGTCAGGGTCGGGTCGAACTCCAGGTTCTTGCCCGGGCTGATGTTCTGAAAGCCGCTGAGCTTGTTGTACTGGCAGATCAGGCAATTGCGGTCGCGGTCGCGCACGTGCGTGCTCATGCGGTGGCGGACGCTGCGCGGCCAGGAGCGGTCGGCCTCGAAGCCCCAGGTCTGCTCCATGCCGCCCTTGGCAAAGCGCAGCTGGTTGAAGGGTATGGCCACCTCGACCGTGTAGCCGAAATCGGTGATCTTTCCGGCCGAGGCCCAGATGGCGTCCCAGGAAAAGTCCTCATAGCCTTCCAGCTCGCTGAAGTTGGCGTCGGCCTGAACTCCCAGCGGATTGACGCGGAACTGGAAGGCGCGGCGCTCGTCGTTGAAGGTGTCGAACACAAAGCTGACGTGGTCGTCCATGATGAAGGTGTCGATGGCGTCGCGGTCCATCAGGTGGGCGCGGATCTTTTGCGGCTCCGGGTCGAAGCAGCGGAAGCCGACATAGAGCTTCGTCCGGTCATAGGTGATCAGCACTTCGGTTTTTACCGGGGCCGGGATGTTTTCGCCCGGCTGCCATTCATACAGGAGCTCCAGCACGGCCGCTTTTTGCCACGCCTCCTCGTCGAGCCGGCCGTCGATCTTGATATGCGACACGGCCTGGGTGACGACTGCGTTCCTGGCCGGCGGGTACTCTTTTTTGGCAACCGCGGCCTTCTCCTGGGCCGCCATGGGCGCCGCCATCAGCAGGAAGCCAAACAAGACAAAAAGCGGAAGAACCAGTAAAAACCGCGGCCATTCATGACGTTTCATGTCCACCTCCACAAAGTCGCGCGCAAACAAATGAATCATTCTATGCCAACATCCGTTTATACGCAATCAAGCCGGAAAAGTTGCCCCTGAATCCGCCGTTGACGCGAATCGGCAAAAAGCAGTGCGACCATCCGCTCCCTTCCCGCAGAAGGATCCTGGACAACCGACCGGGCAGCCGGCGATCGCCCTTGACAGAACGGCCGTTTGCGGTTATAATAAAAACAATTGAGCCCGTGACCCCCTTGGGGGTTCTACAGGGAAAAAGTGAATGATGCAAGGCCCCCGGTCCGCGTCGCTGCGCGGCGGGACGGCCGCATCCCGCCATTGAGCCCCGAACTCGATCCGGATTGCCATTCCTTCATGATTCGCTGCTACGGCGGGTTCAAAATCAAACGTAGGAAATGTGATGAACATCCATGAAAAAAGTGCGCCCGCCCGGCAGTCCGAACGGCCGCTCGCCAAAAACCAATCAGACTGCAGGCAACCCATACCCCCCCCGCCGGCGGCCGCCGGAGTTTTTTCGACGCTGCTGCCGGAACTCAAGCGGGCGGTGGCCGAAGAGGGCTACACCACGCCCACACCCATCCAGACCCAGTCCATCCCCCATTTGCTCGCGGGCCGCGACCTGATCGGCTGCGCCCAGACCGGCACGGGCAAGACCGCCGCCTTTATCCTGCCCATTTTGCAGTATCTGACCTTGAAAAAACAGCCAGCCTTGCACGGCCGTGCGCGCGTCCTCATCCTGGCGCCGACGCGCGAGCTGGCGGCGCAGATCGACGGGAGCGCCTCCACCTACGGCCGGCACCTGCGTTTCGCCCATGCCGTTATTTTCGGCGGCGTCAGCCAGCTTCCCCAGGTCCAGGCCCTGAACCGCGGGCTCGACATTCTGGTGGCCACGCCGGGGCGGCTGCTCGATCTCATGCAGCAGGGCCTTGCCGGCCTGGACAAGATCGAAATATTCGTTCTGGATGAGGCTGACCGCATGCTCGACATGGGATTCTTTCCGGACATCAAAAAAGTCATTGCCAAGCTGCCGAAAAAACGCCAGTCGCTGTTTTTCTCGGCCACCATGGAACCCGAGGTAGTGGCCCTGGCCCGCACCCTGGTCCATGACGCCGTGCACGTGACCATCGCCCACGAGGCGCCGGCCGTGGAGCGTATCGTGCAGCGGGTGATGTTCGTGGACAAGAACAACAAGGACGCACTCCTGACCTCACTGCTCAGCAACTCACGCTGGGACCGCGTCCTGGTTTTCACCCAGATGAAGCACATGGCCAACAAGGTGGTCAAAAAACTGAGCGGCGCCGGCATCACCTCCGCCGCCATCCACGGCAACAAAAGCCAGGGCGCCCGCACCGAGGCGCTGGCCAGCTTCAAGAACGGCCGCGTCCGCGTGCTGGTCGCCACCGATATCGCCGCCCGCGGCCTGGATGTGGACGGCATTTCCCATGTCATTAACTATGACCTGCCCGTGGAGCCTGAAGTCTATATCCACCGCATCGGCCGCACCGCCCGGGCCGGCGCCGGCGGCGATGCCGTTTCCTTCTGCTCGGCCGGCGAGCGCGATTTCCTGCGCAGCATCGAGAAATTGATCCGCGTCGGGGTTCCGGTCGACACCACGCACAACTTCCATTCCGAAACCGCCTGCCGGGCGACCGGCGCCGATGCGCGTCCGGCTCCCAAGGCGCCACGGGACGGGAACAACGGCAACGGCAGCCACGGCCGCCGCAGCAGTCCGCGGCCATCCGCCGGCCCCCAGCGCCACTCCCATTTCAGGCAGGGACGGGGAATGTATCGCTGATCGTATTATATTTAAATTTTCACTGTTGGCATAACTTTATCAATTTGAATTCATTCTGCCAGCCGAAATGCAGCGTAGCGCCCCCAACGTTTTGGCAATAGGACAAAAACGGTTCAAACCAATCAGGATGCGGACTTTTGGAATTGCCAGAAGAAATCAACAGCACTGCGGTCGGGCTTGAAGCCCATCTCGTAAACCGGGACCTTGGCGACCAAATGCTTGGCAAAAGTGATGATGCGGGACATGGTGTCGGGATCGTACCAGGGGATGGATATCAAGGGCAGGAATTTGTCCAAAGCGTCAGCGGCCGCCAGCTTTTTTATTTGATTGCCTGCGCCGTGCTTCAGAAAATAAATGCCGGCCAGCGGCGCCTGGCCGTTGCGGGCGATGCCGGCCGTACCGGCCCAGGGGGTGCCGAAGGCCTGCATGACTCCCTCGATCTCGCGCACGATCATCCGTTCGTCGCTCAACAGTTTGCCGACCCGGGCCTCGGCCAGCAATTGCGAAAAGGTGCTCTTGCCGGCACCGGATGAGCCGGGGAAGATCATGGCCCGGCCTCCCTTGACAATGCCGGCCGCATGCGCCAGGACGCCCCGGCGCCTGGCCAGGAAATGCATGAGCAGAAGCTGGTCAAGCGGAAGGCAAACCGGGTGGGAGAGAGCGATCTTTCTTTTGCCTCCGGCCGGCGGCGGTTCAGAAAAAATGGTTGCGCCGCGCAACCGGGGATTGAAGCGCGCGATCAGCAGCGGCTCGGCCTGCTGCTGCGGAGCCAGCCTGATCCAAAAATCGTTGGCATCGCGATACATGGACCAGGAACGCTCGGTATCGAAGATCTTTTCCTGCGGCTTCAATCGGGGCAGA
>JADFDP010000042.1 GCA_018262835.1 Candidatus Aminicenantota bacterium | reverse complement strand
TAGTAGCCGCAGGAGTCGGCAAAGTCAAGAACGAGGTTCGACGTTCGAAGTTCGAAGTTGAAGAAAAAGCCCTAAATATTGTTTACGAATTATTGATTCCCCATGCCCCCTTGGTAAGGGGGATTTGATTAAGGAATTTCAAGCACGTCCAAATCTTATACCTCTGCTCATGAAGATTCCGATTAAAATCTCCTTTACCAAGTGGGGTGGCTCAAGCGGGGGGATTCATATTTCGGTGAGGTTTTTAAACCTCGAACCTCGAACTTCGAACGTCGAACCTACTGGAATTGTTTCTCGATCTTCTCGTAATAATCGATGATCTGGTGCACGTATTCCCTTTTCTTGATGTAGGTGCCGGGGAAAAAGCTGCGCTTGAAGCCGTAGATGACGAAATTCTTCAGCTCGCGCGGGGTGATGCTGAAAGCCTGGACCGCCTTGAGGATCTCGGCGCTCACCGTGGTCTGTGAGACAGTGCGGTTGTCGGTGCAGAAAGTGGCCGATAACTTGGCCTTGCGCATATGCTTGAAAGAGTGGTCGGCCAGGTTGCGGATGGCGGGGTTGGTCTGCAGATTCGAAGTCAGGCAGACTTCGATGGTGATGCGCCGGTCGGCGATGAACTGCACCAGGTTGGCGATATAGGCTTTTTTATCCTTGATCTCCGGGCTCTTGATCATGCCGGCGTCGAAGAGATATACCGCGTGGCCGATGCGGTCGGCATGCAGGTCGGTGATGGCCTGGAAAATGCTTTCCGGTCCATACGCTTCTCCGGCGTGCACGGTTTTTTTCATAAAATTCTTGTGGGCCAGGGCATAGGCCTGGGCGTGGTCTTCGGCCGGGTAACCGGCTTCGGCGCCGGCCAGATCGAAGCCGACGATGGGCAACCCGAGCTTTGTCTTGGCTTCCACCGCCGCCCGCACCAGCTCCTGCGAGGCCAGGGAAAATATCCACTTGCGCTCGGAATGGGCGTGGACGTTGAGCAGGTTGTCGAAATACTCGGAAAAGCCGTTGTCGAACATGCGCATGGCGCAGGCGATGATCCCGTATTCAAAGGGCGGCTCCTCGCCGCTTTTCACTTCGGCGCGGGCGTTGAATTCATCCTTGGCCCTGGCCAGGCCGCGGTTCAGGGCGGACATGACCTCGATGCTGGACATGCGGGCGCTCTGGTGCAGCTGCGGTGCGAAGCGCACTTCGATGTAGCGCACCCCCTCGTCCTGGTTGTCCTGGGCCAGCTCGTAGCCCACCCGCTCCAGGGCGGACGCGGTCTGCAGCACGGCCGTGGTGTACAGGAACCCTTTCAGGTATTCGGGCAGGCTGGCGTATTTATTTTTGAAAACCAGGCGGCGCAGGCCCGCTTCGTCATAAGCCGGCAGCTTGACCCCGTTCTTCCGGGCCAGATCGATCAGGGTCGGCAGGCGCAGGGAACCGTCCAGGTGCAGGTGCAGATCGGTCTTGGGGATCTTCTCGATAAATTCCTTGCTGATTTTCATTTTGCTTGGCTCCCTTGCATCACCCGGGCGATCTCCGGCTTGTTGAGGGCGATCTCCTCCGGGCTGAGGCCGTTCAATTCATGGGGAAAGACCAGCCATTTGTCGGTTTCATGGACGTAGTATTCGGGCCGGCGCTGGGTGCGGTTGTTGCCGGGCTTGAAATAGACCGTGGCCACGCGGATGTCGTGGGGCGTGTTGCGCCTGGATTGCGCGTTCAGGGAGTCGATGATGGCCTTGATGCTCAGGCCGGTATCGTACACGTCGTCCACGATCAGCAGGCAATGCGCGGCGTCGGCGTTCTTGACGATATAGTTCAGGCCGTGGACCTGGATCTTCTTGCCGCGCTGCTCGATGCCCTGGTAGGACGACGTGCGGATGGCGATGTGGTCGCTGGCCACGCCGTTGTGCTCGAGCAGTTCCTGCACGGCGATGCCCACCGGCGTGCCGCCCCGCCAGATGCCGACGATGAAATCGGGCTTGAAGCCGCTCTCCAGAACCTTGCGGCCCAGCCGGAAGGAATCTTCCAGCAATTCCTGGGCCTTGATGAATTGTTTTTCAGCCATGGGTGCCATCCTTGCCGAGCTTATTTGTCATCGTTCTTTCCTCCCCGCAGGCGCTGGCGGATCATGGTCACGACCATGGCGGTCGATACCGGGTTGTGCCCCTCGGGGATGATGATGTCGGCGTGCTTGCGGCTGGGTTCGACGAAAGCGATGTGCATGGGCCGCACCGTTTCCAGGTACTGGCCGATCACCGATTCCATGCTGCGCTGGCGCTCTCCGATGTCGCGCTTCAGCCGGCGGATGAAGCGCAGGTCGCTGTCCGTGTCGACGAATATTTTGACGTCCATCAGGTCGCGCAGGGCCTGTTCGCAGAAGATCAAAATGCCTTCGATGATGATCACCTTGGCCGGTTTCTTGACGATGCCCTTTTTCAGCCGCGCATGGGTGGAAAAATCGTAAACCGGCATTTCGATGGCCCGGCCGGCGATCAGCTCCCGCAGGTGCCGCACCATCAGGTCGGTTTCCAGGGCGTCGGGATGGTCGAAATTGATCTTGGCGCGCTCGGCCAGCGGCAGGTGGGGGGCGTCTTTGTAGTAGGCGTCATGCTGGATCATCACCATCTGCGGGTGGTTGATGCGCTCCATGATGGCGTCGGCGATGGTGGTTTTCCCCGATGCCGTGCCGCCGGCCACCCCGATGATCAACGGCTTTCTCTTCATGGAGGCATGGTAGCATAAGCCCGGCGGCGAGTCAAAAAACCGGTTGGCCCATTCCCGGTCGAAGCGCAGGCGGCAAAAAAAAAAATTATTTTTTATACTTGATTTTTTCTTTTTTGCTATAATGTTTCTTTAAATTTTCCTAAAATCGCTAAAAAAAAGGAGGAATAATTAAATGAAAAGAATGCTTTTCACACTCATGCTGTGTGGCATCGTTCTGCCCGGGCTGATCATGGCCCAGGGAGCGACAACCGCAGCTTTCAGCGGCCTGATCACGGACATTGACGGCAACCCCATAGTCGGAGCTGCCATCAGCGCCCTGCACACGCCGACCGGAACCGTCTTCGCCGCCGTCAGCCGCCAGGATGGCCGTTACAACATCCTCGCGGTCAGAGTCGGCGGGCCCTACACGGTCACGGTCAGCATGGAACCGTTCAAAACCCAGGAATTGAAGGGCATCACCCTGAAACTGGGCGAGGACCGCAGCCTGAAATTCAAGTTGGTTCTGGAAACCGTCGAGGAATCGGTCATGGTCGTCGCTGCCAACCCGGTCATGTCCGAAGCGCGTACCGGCGCCACGCAGAACGTGTCGCAGGAACTGATCCAGAGCCTGCCGACCATATCGCGCTCGCTCTCCGACTTCACGCGCATGTCCCCGCAGGTGATCGGCAGCGACGAAACCGACGGCGCCTTCAACGCCGGCGGCCGCAACAGCAAATACAATAACATCCAGATCGACGGCGCCCAGAGCAACGACCTCTTCGGCTTGGGCCCCACCGGCACGCCGGGCGGCCAAGCCGAAGCCATGCTGATCAGCCTCGAGGCCGTGCAGGAGTTCCAGGTGGTCCTGGCCCCCTACGACGTCCGCCAGGGCGGCTTCACCGGCGGCGGCGTCAACATCATCACCAAGAGCGGCCGCAACAAGATGTTCGGCTCGCTCTTCTTTGAGGGCCGCAACGAGAAGCTGGTCGGCAACGGCCCGGACGACAAGGCGTTCGCCAAGTTCAGCGACGGCGTCTTTGGCGGCTCGCTGGGCGGCGCCATCATCAAGGACAAGCTGTTTTTCTTCCTCAACGCCGAATCGGAAAACAAGAAAACGCCGCAGGATTACTACATCGCCGGCAGCAGCGACACCAGCAGCGCCAACTTCGGCCACCAGGCCGAGGCGGACCGCATCATCAGCATCCTGCAGACGAAGTACGGCTACGACGCCGGCGGCTACGACCAGGTCGCCAACGAGCGCGAGCGGCTCAACCTGTTCGGCCGCATCGACTGGAACATCAACGCCAGCCACCGCCTGACCCTGCGCACCAGCACCATCAAGTCCGACTCGAGCAGCGTGCTGCGCAACAGCAAGACGTCGTTCCAGTTCGGCAACAACGGCTTGGTCTACACCGACCGCACGATCAGCACCGTCATGCAGCTCGATTCCGTCTTCGGCAAAAATCTTTCCAACCAGCTGCTCCTCGGCTACCAGCACATCAAAGACAGCCCCACCTACCTGGGCGAGGCATTCCCCCACCTGGTCATCGGGGGCAACGGCGTGACCTTCACCGCTGGTGCCGAAGAATACCGGCACGTCAATATCCTCAAGCAGGACATCATCGAAATCACCGACAACATGACCCTGTTCAAGGGCAAGCACACCCTGATATTCGGCACGCACAACGAGTTTTTCAACTTCTACAACGCCTACGTGGTGGGGGCGTTCGGCAAGTACGAGTTCAAGAGCATCGACGACCTGGACGCCGAAAAGCCCTACCGCTACACCCGCAACTACTCGCTCACCGACGATCCCAATGCGCCGGCCAAGTTCTGGGTCTACCAGTTCGGCCTGCACGCCATGGACGAATGGAACGTGCTGCCCAACCTCAAGCTGACCCTCGGCCTGCGCGCCGACATCCCCATCATCCCCAACGACCCGCCGGCCAACGCGCTGGTGGAGCAGAAATTCGGCATTCCCACCAACCAGTCGGCCAGCGGCAACATCCTCTGGTCGCCGCGCCTGGGCTTCAACTACCAGGTCGGCGAGAACCAGGAGATGCAGGTTCGCGGCGGCATCGGCATCTTTTCCGGCCGCGCCCCCTACGTCTGGATCTCCAACCAGTTCTCCAACACCGGCAAGGACCTGGGCCGCTACCAGATCAACGGCAAAAATGCGGGCGACGTGCCTTTCTTCGTCACCGACCCCTTCGCCCAACCAACGAATCCCACCCTTATGATCACCGGCGACGTCAACCTGATCGACAAGGGCTTCCGCTTCCCGCAGGTGATGCGCGCCTCCATCGCCGTGGACAAGAAGCTGCCCTTCGGCTTCACCGGCACGGCGGAGTTCGTCTATTCCAAGAACATCAAAGAAGTGATGTTCCAGAATATCAACCTGCCCGCAACCCCGGTGGGCACCTCCGCTGCCGGCACCGGCAGCCGCCCGCTCTTCGGCACGCCAAGCACCTCCAGTGCTGCTTCTTATGGTTCTCCGGCTTATGTTAACAAGGATTTCCGCGACGTCATCCTGCTGAGCAACACCAACCTGGGCTACCAATGGAATGCCAGTTTCCAGATTCAGCGTGAATGGGGCCGCGGCAACATGATCAACGCTGCCTATTCCTATGGCGTGGCCAAAGACGTAAACTCCGGCACCTCCTCGCGCGCCATCTCCAACTGGGGCTACAACATCACCACCGAGGACCCTAACGTGGCTAAGCTGAGTTACTCCTCCTTCGACCCCGGCCATCGCATCATGCTTGCCGCCGCCAAGAGCTTCGACTTCTTCAAGAACGCCCCAACCACTTTCTCTGTCTTCTACAACGGCCGTTCCGGCTCCCGCTACAACACCAGATATTACAACGACGCCAATGGCGACGGCCAGCGGAACGATTCCATATACGTGCCCGCGAGCGCCGACGAGATCGTCCTGACCAAGGGCACCTGGGAACAGCTGGACGCCTACATCAAGGCCGACCCGGGCTTGGATAATTACAGAGGCCAGATCGCGCCACGCTTCTCCAGCCGCGACAAATGGTACAACGGGGTTGACTTCAAGCTCAGCCAGCAGCTGCCCGTGTTCAACTTCGAAGGCCACCGGATCGAACTCTACCTGACCGTCAAGAACCTGCTCAACGTCTTCAACAAGGACTGGGGCGTTTACCGCTACATCGCCTTCGACGATTCTCCTCTCACCTATGTCGGCACCGACGCGTCGGGCAAGGCCAAGATCGAGTTCTGGGGCAATACGACTTCCAATGACGCCCGCTACACGATCAACCAGTTGCTCTCCCGCTGGCAGATGCTGCTGGGGGTGAAATACCAGTTCTAAGCACCTGATTCCCGCGCCGGGTCATTCCCGGCAGCGAACCATAAGGACCCCCTGGCCGCGAGGCCAGGGGGTTTTTTTTTAACCCGGTTTACGGCGCACGGCAGGAAAAATCACAAATTCCAATGACCCAAACAAATACATTAAAGTTTCTCTACAGTAGGGAACGCAAATTTGCGTTCCCTACCCCATCGTAACGAGTGATGAGAAAGAAAAAGAATCTTTTATATTTCAAGCCAGTGCGGTTTCTCATCAGGTAGTGCCCGCTCTCTTTGTTTGGGTCATTGGGTCATTGGTGCTTGGAGCTTATTTGTGATTTGGTGCTTGGAATTTGGATTTCATCTTCTTCAACATCGAACTTCGAACCTCGAACGTCGAACCCATTTTTATTTGCAAATCAATATTTTCGATCGGTTCTCAAACCAGGCGCGGGATGACCAGGTTCAGCAGGCGGATGAAGTCGTTCTTCACCCGCGCGGCCGTCTCGGTCACCTCCTTATGGCTGAGCGGTTGGGCGGAGATGCCGGCCGCCAGGTTGGTGACGCAGGAGATGCCGGCCACGCGCAGGCCCATGTGACGGGCGCAGATGGCCTCCGGCACCGTGGACATGCCCACGGCGTCGGCGCCCAAGGCCGCCAGCATGCGGATCTCGGCCGGGGTTTCGTAGGAGGGTCCGCTCAGGGCCAGATAGACTCCCCTTTTGCCCGCCAGGCCGATCTCTTTTTCAGCGGCGGCGATGGCGTCCTGGAATTCCCGGTCATAGACGGCGCTCATGTCCGGGAAGCGCGGCCCCAGGCGTTCGTCGTTGGCGCCGCGCAGGGGGTTGATGCCCATCAGGTTGATGTGGTCGCGGATGACCATCAGGTCACCGGGCTGCAGCCCCTTGCCGATGCCGCCGGCGGCGTTGGTCAGCAGGAGGCTTTCAACTCCCAGTTTGCCCAGGACCCGTACCGGGAATACCACATCGGCAATGTCATGGCCTTCATAATAATGGTAGCGGCCCTGCAGGACGGCGACAGGCACGGATCCGATCTTGCCCAGCACCAGGCGGCCGGCGTGGCCGGCCACGCTCACCTTCTTGAAATGGGGAATATCGGCATATTCGATGATTGCTTTTTCCTCGACCGCGGCGGCAAACTCCCCGAGTCCCGAGCCCAGAACCACCCCGACCCGCGGGGCCCACAGGCAACTTTTTTTTATGCAACTGACCGCATCCATGATCCGTTCATAGTGATCCATATCGTCTCCTCAGTTCCCGGCGGATAAAATTTCAGCTATGAAACCTTGCCCCGGGAATTTATTTTTCAATCCAAATATCTCGAGAATGGAAACGCCGATGTCGGAAAAAGTGCGGCGCACGCCAAGGGCTTTCGCCGGCAGCCCCGGGCCGTACACCAGGAGCGGAACATATTCCCGGGTGTGGTCGGTGCCGGGATAAGCGGGGTCGCAGCCGTGGTCGGCCGTGACGATCAGGGCGTCGGCAGGGCCGAGCCGCGGTAAAAAGCGGCCCAGCCACAGGTCGAAAGCTTCCAGGGCCGCCCCGTAGCCGGCGGCGTCATTGCGGTGGCCGTAGAGCATGTCGAAATCAACCAGGTTGGCAAATATCAGCCCCGGCTTGGCGGTGGCCAGTTCCGCCAGCAAAAAGTCCATGCCCTCGGAATTTCCGTGGCTGGGCCGGGAACGGCCGATGCCCTGCCCGGCAAAGATATTTTCGATCTTGCCGATGGCGGCCGTTTCCAGGCCGCTTCTTTTCAGAATATCCAGGGCGGTCTCCCCCGGCGGCGGCATGGGGAAATCGCGGCGGTTGCTGGTGCGGCTGAAATTTCCCGTACTGCCGGTGAACGGCCGGGCGATGACCCGGCCGATGCCCCAGGCATCACAGAGCTTGCGGGCCCGCAGGCACATTTCATAGAGTTCCGGCAGCGGGATGATCTCCTCGTGGGCCGCGATCTGCAGCACGCTGTCGGCCGAAGTGTAGACGATGGGCATGCCGCTGCGCACATGCTCGGCGCCGAGCTCGGCGATGATCTCGGTGCCCGAGGCGGCGATGTTTCCCAAAATCCCCTGGGCCCCGGTCCGGCTCTTGAATTCAGCGAGCAGGCCGGAGGGAAAGCCCTTGGGAAAAAGCGCGAACGGCCGGTCCAGGATGATGCCCATCAGCTCCCAGTGGCCGGCGATGGTGTCTTTGCCATGAGACATTTCGGCCATGCGCCCCCAGGAGGCCAGCGGTACGGTCGCCGGCGGCACGCCCGCGACCGGGAGGATGTTTCCCAGCCCGAGCTTCTGCAGGTGGGGCAATTTCAATCCGCCGCAGCGTTCGGCGACATGGCCCAGGGTGTTGGCTCCTTCATCGCCATAGGCGGCGGCGTCGGGAAGCGAGCCGACGCCCACGGAGTCCAGGACGATAAGAAACACGCGATTGATTTTGGTTTTGGCCATCGCCCTTGAAAACTATCATAGCGCCAGAGACTTGTCAAAAGCTCAGTAACAAGTAACAAGTGACAAGTGACAAGCAAGAAGGGATTTGCCGGCAATATTCGAAATATCGCGGTTCCTCGTCACTCGTTACTCGTTACTTGTCACTTATCTCTGGGCTGGTTCTTTATCTGAATGATCTCAGCGGCTATGCTAATAGCGATCTCCTCGGGCGTATGGCTTTGGATGGGCAGGCCGACCGGGGCATGTACCTTTTTCAAGCTGGAGGCGCTGACCCCTTTCTTTTTCAGGCTGGCGAAGATCTGGCGGATCTTGGCCGGGCTGCCCAGCAACCCGAGATAACGCAGTTTTTTTCCGGACAGCTGTTTCAGAACCCGCTCGTCGGCCTGGTGGCCGAAGGTCATGATCACCACATAGCTCTGATTGCCCTCGCTTATATGCCTGCCGATGCGGTTGTAACCGACCACTTGTTTTTCCTGGGCATAGGTGTTGGCGTCCATGGTCGCCACCCTTGCCCGGTCATCCAGGACCACGACATGGAAATCCAGATCGGCCATGACCCGCGACAGGGCCAAGCCGACGTGCCCGCCGCCGATGATGGCCAGGGTCGGACGCCGGCCCGCTTCCTCCCGATACAGCCAGTCCTCCGCCGACTTTGACGCAAAGGCCACGGCGGTGGCCTGCTTTTTGAGCGGCTGGAATTCCATGCCGCGCGGGGAAAATATCAGCCGGCCGGGGCGGTTCCGTCTCAGGGCGAACACAAGCGAATCGACGGCGTCGCTGTCGCCGCCGGCCAGGGGCAGCATGGCCACCCGCTGCCAGCCGGAGCAGATCATGCCCGACCGCTTCCCGATGCCGCCTTCATGGTGCTGGAGTTTCAGCAGCTGAGGCCGCCCCGTGCCGCGGTCAAGTATCTTTACGGCTTTGTTGGCCAGTTCCTTTTCCATGATGCCGCCGCCGATGGTGCCGTAAATGCGGCCGTCGGCGGTCACCGCCATTTTAAAACCGGGTTTGCCAGGCGACGATCCGCCGCTTTCCACCACCAGCAGCAGCATCATCGGTTCATCGGACTGCAGGTTTTCGTGGACAAATTCCCAGAATTGGATTTTATTCATTTTTTCCCCCGGCACGCAGCAAGGCGTCTATTTTTTTTATGTCATCCTTGTCATCCAGATCGGTGTAAATTCCCGGGTCGTCGACCTCGGCGGTCTCGAAGCCGCGGCGCCTGATGAACCGCCCCAGGCTGGAACCGGGCGGTTCGGCCAGCAGCTCGGGGATCAGGCGGCCGGCCAGAAGCACCGGGTGGCCGCGCCGGCCCCGGCAAACCGGGACCACGATCTCCGCCTTGGCGGCCAGCAAAGCTCGATAGACATGAGCTTTGACCAGGGGCATGTCGCCGGGGAGGAGGAAAAAACGGGGGGTGCGAACCCGGCGGACGCCGGCCTGGATCGATGCCAGCATTCCCATGGCGAAAGCCTCGTTCACGACCAGCTCGGCCTCGGGGCGGCCTTGCACCAGCCGGCGGATCTTTTCCGCTTCCGATCCGGCCACCACGATGACGCGGGCGCAGACCGCGGCCATGGCCTCCAGGCTCCAAAGCAGCAGGGGTTTCCCTGCCAATTCCATTTCCATTTTGAAAGCGCCGGCCCGGCGGGAGCGGCCAGCGGCCAGCAGCACACCGTCAATCGCCGCGGCCATCGCTGCCCTGGCCCCACTCCCGGGCCAGGTAGTTACCCCGGCCCGCTTCGGCCTGTACCCTTCCATTTTCAAACACCGCCGCGCCGCGGCTGAAGACAAGGCGCGGGGCGCCGTGAAGCTCAAGCCCCTCGTAAACCGTATGGTCGCAGCGCTGCCATTGGCCGGCGGCCGAGATCTTTCTTGTTTCATGAGGATCCCAGATCACCAAATCGGCATCGCTGCCGGCACGGATGGCGCCCTTGCGCGGATACAGGCCGAAAACTTTTGCCGGCCGGGTGGAAACCAGGTCGACGAATCGGGTCAGGGGAATTTTTCCGCCTTTGACCCCGAAGCTGTAGAGCAGGGACAGTCGGGTTTCGATGCCGCCGCAGCCATTGGGGATTTTGCTGAAATCGCTTGCGGCGTACTTTTTTTTCTCAAAGCTGCGGAACGGGCAGTGGTCGGTGGCCAGCGTCTGGATGATCCCCTGGGCCAGCGCCTCCCACAGGGCCGTCTGGTGTTCCCTGGCGCGCAGCGGCGGGCTCATGACAAAAGCGGCGGCATCGTCCGCCGCTCCGTTCTGGTAGCGGCTTGCGTCCAGCAGCAGGTACTGCGGGCAGGTTTCACCGATCACCGTCTGCCCGGCCCGGCGGGCGGCGGTCATGGCTTCCACCCCCTGGCGGCTGGACACATGCACCAGGTACAGCGGCACGCCGGCCAGGCGGGCCATGAGCAGGGCCCGGCCCGCGGCGTCGCCTTCCACTTCCGGGGGACGGGAAAGAGGATGGTATCCGGCTGCCCCTTTCCCCTGGGCCAGCAATTTTTTCTGCAGATAGGCGACCATGTCCCCGGACTCGGCATGGACCATGACCAGGAGATTCAGCCGGCGGGCCAGGTCCAGGACGGCCAGGAATTCATCGTCATCCAGGCCGACGGTCTCCTTGTAAGCCAGGTAGGTTTTAAGCGAAACGATCCCCTGCTGGCGGCATGCGGCCAGTTCGGCGGCCAAGCTGCCGTGAACGGCGGTCACGCTCATGTGCAGCCCGTAGTCGCAGACAGCCGCCCGGGCCGCTTCCATCCTGGACGCCAAGGCGGCGGACAGGGATTCATGGCGGCCCGGGGTGACAAAATCCAGAACAGTGGTCGTGCCTCCGGCCAGGGCGGCCCGGCTGCCCGAGGCGAAATCGTCGCTGGAGATCCCATTGGACGTTTCCAGTTCCAGGTGGACGTGGGGATCGACCCCGCCGGGGAAAACCTCGCAATCCGCGGCGTCGACAACGCGGTCGATCTTTCCCGGCCCGCTTATTTTTTTGTCGACGGCAACGATCTTTTCATCTTCTACCAGGATGTCGCCCGGGAAGCTGCGGCAGTCGGACACGATCGTTCCGGCGCGGATCAGTATCCTGGACATGTCAGTCGAGTTTCTTCAACAGGCCGGTGCGTTCGTTAAAGAGCCGTATCATCTCATCCCAGCGCTCCACCTGGCCGAAGATGCGCGGCCAGATCTCCCGGTCCTGCCAGAGCTGGTTCAGGTCGGCGATCTCCTTGCCCTGCTGCTCGACCCAAGTGAAATATTTCAGGTTGTGGATGGCCTTGCGGTCGGCATGGGTCAGCTCCTTGAAAAAATCCTCGCCCTGGCCCCAGAGGCAGCGTTCCAGGTCACAGGCCGCCTGGAGGCTGGTGTACGCCCCTCTTTCGGCATTCAGCTCCGCCAGGCGCGAAACGTACAGGTCGGACGAATCGGTGGCCAGGCTGACGATAACGTCGTCGCCGTTCATTTCGAAATGCCGGGCGGCCTTGATGGCGGCCAGGATGTTGGCGATGCCGGAAATTCCCAATAGCCGCAGTGCCTCGACCTGCTCCGCCGCCAATCCCAGGGCGGCCAGGCGCTCCCGGCCGGCGGGCTCGTTGAACAGCCGGAACAGCCGCATGCAGTCCTCGTCATCGATGGCGGCCACGGCGTCGGTGTTGCGCACGTTGTGCACCCAGGGCACGTGCTTGTCGCCGATGCCCTCGATGCGGTGGGCGCCGAAGCCGTTCTGCAGCAGGGTCGGGCACTGCTGCGCCTCGGCCGCCACCACCTTGAGCAAGGGGAAGCGGCCGCGCAGGTAGTCCCCGGCGGCGATGGTGCCGGCCGAGCCGGTCGAGGAAACGTAGGCTGCCAGGATCGAGCCGCGGCCGGCGATTTTCCCAAAAACTTCTTCGACGGCGGCGCCGGTGTTGAAATAATGCCAGCATGAGTTGCCGAACTCGTCGAACTGGTTGAAAATGACGCAGTCGGGCCGGGTCTGGCGGATCTCCCAGCACTTGTCGTAGATCTCCTTGACGTTGGACTCGCAGCCCGGGGTGGCGATGACCTCGGCGCCGATCTCCTTAAGCCAGTCGAAGCGCTCGCGGCTCATCAACTCAGGCAGGATGGCCACGGCGGTGCAGCCCATGAGATAGGAATCGAAGGCGCCGCCGCGGCAGTAGTTGCCGGTCGAGGGCCAGACGGCCTTGTGATATGTGGGATCAAACTGGCCGCTGACCAGGCGCGGCACCAGGCAGCCGTAGGCGGCGCCGACCTTGTGGGCGCCGGTGGGGAACCACTTGCCGATGAGCAGCACGATGCGCGCCTTGACCCCGGTCAGGGCCTGCGGCAGCTCAAGGAAGTTGACTTCACCGAAGAGGCCGCCCTTCTTTTTTGGCTCGTTCTTCCAGGTGATGCGGAACAGGTTGAGCGGGTGCAGGTCCCAGAGGCCGATTCCGCGCAGCTTGTCCCTGATCTTGCCCGGGATACGCTCCGGATCGCGCTGCTCGGCGAAAGTCGGCAGGATGATGTTCTTGTCGCGGAAGCGGGCGACGGTTTGATCCAAAACGCCCTGGTCGACGACGCGGTCGGTGATCGGAATCATTCAGGCTCCTTGGCGCCATTTTCACGCATTGGCGCCTGACTGTCAAGGGCGCCAATCCTGTGTGACAAGTAACAAGTAACGAGTGACGAGGAACCGCAATAAACGATCTTAATGACAAGGAACGGCCATGTGTCGGATATCGCCCGCAAATCCCTTCTTTCTTGTCACATGCTTTGGTCACTTAGGTTCACGGAGTGCATCTCCTTGTCACTTGTCACTCGTCACTTGTCACTGATATGCTATAATTAATCATGCGCAAAATTACGTTGACCCTCCCCGACGGCAAGGCGATCGAGGCGGCTCCAGGCGCGAGCCTTTACGAATTTTCCCTCGGCCAGAACGGCGGCGCCCGGGGGCTGGTCCTGGCCGCCAAGCTCGACGGGCACCTCTGCCCGCTGGACACGGCCCCGGACCGCAGCGCCCGGCTGGAATGGGTGACCTATTCCGACAAACCGGGCCTGGAGATCTACCAGCGCAGCGCCTGCTTCATCCTGAACATGGCGGTGGCGGAGATGTCCCACAACACCCGCCTGGTCATCGGCCACTCCATCTCCAACGGCTTCTATTACGACTTCTACTGCGGCATTCCCGTCACCCAGGAGCTGCTCAACGGCATCACCGCGAAAATGCGGGAGATCATCGGCCTCGACCTGCCGTTCCGGCGCCTGCGGCTGCCCCGCGCCGAGGCCATCCGCTATTTTGACGGCCGCGCCATGAGCGACAGCCGGCGCCTGGTCGAAAACTCCAGCATCGACCAGGTCCAGATCTATGAGAACGGCCGCTTCGCCAACATCGAGATCTACCCGCTGGCCTACTCCACCGGCGCCGTCTCCCGCTTTGAACTGAAAACGTACAGCCCGGGTTTCGTCATCCTCTTCCCCGAGCAGGAGGACTTCACGGTCACCAGCCACATCGGCAAGACGCGCAAGCTCTTCCAGATCTACCAGGAAAGCAAGAACTGGGGAAAGATCCTCGGCGTCAGCGACGTGGGCCGCCTGGACCAGATCATCGCCAGAGGCGGCATTTCCGAGATCATCAAGGTGGCCGAAGGCCTGCACGAAAAAAAGATCGCCCGCATCGCCGACACCATCACTTCCAAAAAAGAAGACCTGCGCCTGGTGCTGGTCGCCGGCCCGTCGGCTTCCGGGAAAACCACTTTTTCCAAGCGCCTGGCCACCCAGCTGCAGGTCAACGGCATCCGGCCGCTGGCGCTCTCCATGGACAACTATTTCGTCAACCGCGAATCCTGCCCCCGCGACGAGAGCGGCGAACTCGATTTTGAAGCCCTGGCCGCCCTGGACCTGGACCTGTTCAACCGCCACCTGGCCGACCTGCTCGAAGGCCGCGAAGTGGCGGTCCCCAGGTTCGATTTCGAAACGGGATGCCGGAGAAGCGAGCACCGCAACCTGTGGCTGGAAGACGACCAAATCCTGGTGGTGGAAGGCATCCACGCCCTGAACCCGAAGATCAGCGCCACGGTGCCGGAGCGCAACAAGTTCCGCATCTACGTGTCGGCCCTGACCCAGCTGACCATCAACGACCACAGCCGCATCTCGACGACCGACACCCGCATCCTGCGCCGCCTGGTCCGCGACAGCCGCTTCCGCAACTACAACGCCGACCAGACCCTGAAGCGTTTCCCGTCGGTCATCCGCGGCGAACGGCGCAATACCTTCCCTTTCCAGGAGAACGCCGATGTCATGTTCAATTCATGGCTGGTTTACGAGCTGGCGGTATTGAAGGACCTGGCCTTACCGCTCCTCGCAATCATCCCGGCGGCCGATGAAACCTATACCGAAGCCCAACGACTGTTGAAGTTTCTGATGCTCTTCCAGCCGGTTGCGGCCGACGAGGTCCCGCCGACGTCGATCCTGCGCGAGTTCATCGGCGGCTCCAGCTTCCGCTATTAGCCGTTCAGGCCATTTTGAGCCAGAGCCTGGCGGCGGCGGCGCGGGTCAGGGCCAGGACCTCCTCCTCGTTGACGGTCAGCACCTTCTTGTTTTCTACGATCAGCTTTCCCCTGGCGATGACGCTGTCCACATGGCGCGAGCCCAGGCCGTAGAAAAAGTGGCCCAGGAAATTTTCTTTGTCCACGGGCGTGGGCGAGGGGTAGTCCAGGACGACCAGGTTGTTCTCGTCGTCGCCGGCAAAGCCGTTCTCCTGCAGGTAGTCATGGACCCGGCGCAGGCGATGGTAAGCGGCGGCCGGTCCGATTTTTTCGGAGCCGATGCCGTTCAGGTAGGCGGCCCGGGCCGACTGCAGCATGTCGCCGTGCATGCCGTCGGTGCCCAGCATGACGCGATCGCCCAGGCCCTCGCCGCTGAAAACACCGACGCGGTTGTTCAGGTTGCTCTCCATGTTCTCGGCCAGCCAGGCCGGTGAATCCTTCAGGATAGCCCTCTCGCCTTTGTCCAGGTGCAGGCCGTGCACCAGGATGGTGCGGGAAAATTCCAGGACCCCGGCCTCCTGGAGGCGCTCGACGACCCGGCAGCCATAGCGGGCGAAGGTCGTCTCCTGGTCGATGCGGTCCTCGGCCGCGTGAACGTGGAGGCCGGAGAGGTACTTTGAGGCCAGCTGCACGGCCTGGCGCAGCAGGCCGTCGCCGACGGTGAACGAGGCGTGCAGGCCGACCAGGCAGGGCTTGCCGGCGGCCAGGCGGTTGCCGGTCTCGGCCAGCCCTTTTTCGCGCACCGGGTCCCCATCGCGGTCGGAGAGCTCCAGGCAGGGCAGAACGCCGATGCCAACCTCGGCGAAAGCGCCGGCGATGGTGTCGAGAGAGCCCTCCACGGCGTTGGGCGAAGAATGGTGATCAATGACGAAAGTGACGCCGTTGCGGGCGCATTCCAGCGCCGTGGCCAGGGCGGACATGAGCACCAGCTCCGGATCGAGGGCGCGGTCGAGCTTCCACCAGACATACTGCAGTTTCTGCTGGAAATCCTCGGGCGGCCGCTCGGGCGGCGGCATGCCCCGGGCCAGCGCCGAATAGGCATGGTGGTGGCCGCAGGCAAAGGCCCGCGTCACCAGCTTGCCGCGGCAATCCAGTATCCTATCCTCATCCTTCAGGTCCTTGACCAGGGGGATATCATCGATGAAATGCAAGCCGCCATGGTCGCCGCTTTCCACCCGGATATGGCCGCGGCGGAACTTCAACGTCCTCCAGTCGACATGGACGGCATTGCGCAGATATATGCTCATTTTCTTTTCTCCCGCCTTTTCAAGGGCAGCTGGAAGCGGCGCCGGCCGTCGAAGCGGCACAGGGCGTTGGCCACCGCGGCGGCCGTCGGCACCAGGCCGATCTCGCCCACCCCCTTGGCGCCGTAAGGCCCGAGCTCGTCGGCGACCTCCACCCCGATTACTTCGATCGGCGGCACCTCATGGGCCTTGAGCAGGCCAAGGTCGGCCAGGCGGAAGCTGGCGGGCAGGCCGGCGCGCAAAGGCAGGTCTTCGCTGAAAGCGTAGCCCAGCCCCATGACCACCGCCCCCTGGATCTGGCCCTCGAACAGGGTGGGGTTGACGATCTTGCCGGCGTCGTGGGCGGCATGGATCGAGGCGATATTCCCCATTTCGTCGAGCACCACCAGCTGGCTGGCGTAGCCGTAGGAATAATGGGTGACGGTCTTGTCGCCGGGCAAAGGCGGGGTCGTCCAGTCGCAGCGCCAGCGCCCTTCGTAGATATTGCCGGCAAGTTCGGCGAGCGGCCGCCCGCGCAAGTCACGCTTCAAGGCGGCGCAGGCGTCGATCAGGGCGTTGCCCACCAGCGAGGTGGCGCGCGAGGCCGTGGTCATGCCGCTGCGCGCCCCGGAGGCGGTGTCCACGCGGACCTCCATGATCTTGGCGTCCAATCCGGTTTCCTGGCAGACCACCTGGCGGGCCACGGTGTGCACTCCCTGCCCCATCTCGGTCCAGCCGTGGTGGATGACCACCTTGGCGGCGGAAACGATCTCGATCCTCACCACGGAATCGTCGACCATGCCGTTGCCAATGCCGGTGTTCTTGATGCCGCAGGCCAGGCCGGATGTTCTGGCCCGGTAAAATTCGTCTTTCAGGGCCAGCAAAGTGGCGCGCACCCCCACCCCGGCGCGCAGGACCTGGCCGGTCGTGGTCATGCGCCCTTCGCTCAGGGCGTTGTCGTAGCGAAATTGCCAGCGGTCGAACCCCCCCTTTTCGCAGAGCATGTCGACGCAGCTTTCCATGGCAAAGGTCACCTGGTTGACGCCAAAGCCGCGCATGGCGCCGCAGGGCAGGTTGTTGGTATAGAGGGTCCTGGCCTCGATGTCGGCGGCCGGCACATGGTAGGCTCCGCAGGCATGCCCGGCGGCCCGTTCCAGGACCTTGGCTCCCACCGAAGCATAGGCGCCGGTGTCGCCGACGATCCGGGCGCGCAAGGCCGTCAGCATGCCGGCGCTGTCGCAGCCCAGGGCATATTCCATCACCAGCGGGTGGCGCTTGGGATGCATGCGGATCGACTCGGGCCGGCTCAGTCGCACCCGCACCGGCCTCTGCAGCAGCAGGGCGAACAGGGCGGCGTGGCCCTGCACGGTGATGTCCTCCTTGCCGCCGAAGCCGCCGCCGTTGGCCACCTGGATGACCCGCACCTTTTCCAGGGGCAGGCCCAGCAAGGAGGCCACCTGACGCCGGTCCTCGTAGACTCCCTGCCCCTGCGAATAGAGGCGCACGCCTCCGTCTTCGGGCAGGGCGACCGCGGCCTCGGTCTCCAGGAAAGCATGCTCGATCATCTGCGTGCGGAACAGGCCGGAGGCGACGTGAGCCGAACCGGCGATAATCCTGTCGACGTCGCCGCCGCGCCGGATGCAACAGGTCTCCAGCAGGTTGCCCTTTTCATGGACCTTGATCGGGTTGCCTTCGGCCTGCATGACGTCGGTCAACGGTTCCAGTATTTCGTAGGCCACGCGGATGGCGCGGATGGCGGCGCGGGCGGCGGCTTCGCTGGACGCCACAACCCCGGCCAGGACATCGGCACCGCAGCGGCTGATCTCCCCTTCGGGGATCATCAGCGGCCAGTCGGCGACGATCAGCCCGGTCAAGGGCTCGCCGGGGATGTCGGTTGCGGTGAACACGCGCAGCACCCCGGGCATTTTTGCGGCTTTGCCGGTATGGATCCGCACTATCTTGGCCCGGGCGTGGTCGCAGAATTTCAGGGCGCCGAAGGCCATGCCGGGAATGCGCAGGTCGGCAACGAACGGCCGGCGTCCGAGCGCGGCCTCCCAGGCTTCGTATTTTTCCTGGCGGCCGCCGATGCCCTGGTTTGGATCGGCAGCCGCCGCCTTTTTCCCGGCCAGCACCAGCGCGGCATATTCAATGGCTTCCACAATTTTAACGTAGCCCGTGCAGCGGCAAAGATTCAGTTTCAGGGCTTCCAGGATTTCCCGACGGCTGGGATGGGGGTTGTTTTGAAGGAGGATCTTGGTGCGCATCAGGAAGCCGGGAGAACAGAAACCGCACTGCACGGCTCCTTTTTCCACGAAAGCGCTTCCCAGTGTTCGGCGCAATCCGTCGGGTAAACCCTCCAGGGTGATGACCTTTCCACCGGCGACTTTTTTCATCAGCGTCACGCAGGCCAGGGCCGGCTTGCCGTTCAGCTCCACCAGGCAGGCGCCGCAGGCACCCTGCCCGGAGCAGCCGTCCTTGACAGAAAAGATGCCGGCTTCTTCGCGCAGGTAGTGCAGCAGGGAGAGTTTTTCATCGCCGCCGTATTCAATTTTCCGGCCGTTGAGCTGAAATTCGATCATGGTTCATCTTATCAAAACGAGGAAAAAGTATAAAGTAAAAAACGGCAAGCGAAAAAATAAATGTTGACCATGCCTTTTTTGAAAGGCACGGACCCCGGGCCGGGTATTTTTTTTGGAACAAAAGGGGAACATGATTCGTATAACGGTTTGCGTGTGCATGGTGGATCGGAAGCGTATCCCCATTCGGGGCGCGATAAAAGCGGTAAAGCGAAAAGACCAAGCATCACACGAGAAGGAGAACAGGCACATGGCCAATGGGAAAAACGGAAAAAAAGTGAAGTCACGCAAAAAGATCATCTGGATCATCGTCGGCAGCATTATTTTATTGGTCATTCTGAAAAACACCGTCTGCGGCAAAAAAGACCCCGGCATCACGGTGCAGACCGAGAAGGCCGCCCGCCGCGACATCACCCAGCTGGTGTCGGCCACCGGCATCATCAATCCCGTCTACCTGGTGGCCATCACCCCGGAAGTGACCGGCGAGATCGTCGAACTGCCGGTAAAGGAAGGCGACCGGGTGAAGAAGAACCAGCTGCTGATCCGCATCAAGCCCGACTCCTATGCCGCCCAGCGCGACCGGGCCAAGGCCAACCTGGAATCGGCCCAGGCCACCCTGGAGATGAAAAAAGTCGAGATGAACTTCATCGAGAGCAACTTCAAGCGCACCCAGGAGCTTTTCAGCAGCGGCTTCACCAACCAGCAGGAGCTGGATAAGATCAAGGCGGACCTGGCCTCCAGCAAGGCCCAGCTGGATGCCCAGCAGGGGCTGGTGCAGCAGGCGCAGGCGGCTCTGAAGGAGTCCGGCGAAAGCCTGAACAAGACCGCCATCTACTCGCCCATGAACGGCACGGTCAGCAAGCTCAACGTCGAACTGGGCGAGCGCGTGCTGGGCAGCGGCTTCAGCCAGGGCACCGACCTGATGACCGTGGCCGACCTGGGCAAGATGGAAGCCATCGTCGACGTGGACGAGAACGACGTGGTGCTGGTGTCGATCGGCGACACGGCCAAGATCGAGCTCGACGCATTCAAGAACAAGGTCTACAACGGCGTGGTCACCCAGATCGCCAACTCGGCCAAGACGACCGCGGCCGGCACCCAGGAAGAGGTGGTCAATTTCGCCATCAAGATCGCCCTCAACGAGTTCAATGCCCAG
>JADFDP010000041.1 GCA_018262835.1 Candidatus Aminicenantota bacterium | reverse complement strand
TTGATGATAAAATGATTACCCATGCCCATGAAATTTAAAAAAGCCGCGATCGTAGCCAAGCCCCATGAGGGGGTGGTCCACTATCTGCAGGAAACCATCGCCGTCCTGAATGAGTGCGCCATTCACTATACTCTGGAAAAAACCGCCGCCCAACTGCTGCAGAGCCGGGAATACTGCCTCAGGGAGGAAATCGCCCGCCACGCCGACCTGATCATTGTCCTGGGCGGGGACGGCACTTTCTTGTCCATCGCCAGACAGGCCGTGGAAGCGCAGGTGCCGGTGGTCGGGTTCAATTTGGGCACGCTGGGATTCCTGACCGCGATGAAAAAAGAAGCGCTGGCCGAAGGCCTGAAGCATATTTTCAGCGGCAAAGCCGCGATATCCTGGCGCAAGCTGCTGCAGATCGACTGCCAACAGCGGATATACACGGCTTTGAATGACGTGGTCATCAACAAAGGGACCATCGCCCGCATCGTCAATCTCCTGCTTAAAATCGACGGAGATACCGTAGCTGAGATCAAGGGGGACGGCCTCATCATTTCCACTCCCACGGGTTCCACCGCCTACTCCATTTCGGCCGGCGGGCCGATCGTCAATCCGGCCGTGAATGGAATGGTCATCACTCCGATATGTCCCCATTCGCTGACTTTTCGCCCCCTGGTGGTGCCAGACGACTCGGAAATCTCCGTGCAGCTTCTCACCGCGCACATGGATACCTACATGACCATCGACGGCCAGACCGCGCTGCCGTTCAACTTCGAGGACGCCATTCGCATCAAAATCTATCCCAAACAACTGCCCATGCTGGTTGCCCCGGAAACGAATTATTATAAACTGCTCTACGACAAACTGAATTGGGGCCTTTAACGGAAAATGTCTTTTAAAATAAAAAATGGCCTATGCTATAATTATACAGAGGTACAAAATGAAAAAAGCAGGTTTTTTATTGGTTCTGGCGCTCATGGGTGCGTCGGTTTTCCCTGCGAAAAAAACCGATGATTTTTCCCGCGCCATCGCCTATTATCTGATCGGCGACCTCGAACTGGCCAGAAAAAATCTGGATGCTTACTTCAATGCCCATCCGCAGCCGACCATCAAACTTGGCTTCATCCTGCTGCTGCAAAATGACAAATGGGAATCCACAAAGAAATTCAGCGACTATTTGGAAAGCGATCACCGCTCGCTGGAAGCCCTTACCGGAGTCAGTTTGGCGTCCGCCGATTTAAAAAACTCCCTGGCCATAGAAAACCTGAATAAAATTCTGCGCATGAATCCCGGCTACGCGCCCGCTTATTTGTGTTTGGGCCAAGAGTACTTCCTGCGCAGGAACTTCCCGGCCGCTGAAGAGAACTTCACCAAAAGCTTGAACTATGCCGATGTCCCGGAATTCAAGATACTGCTGGCCCAATTGTTCCTGAAAACCGCCCAGCCGCAGAAAGCGCTGGACCTGATGCGCCCCCAGGCCGAAGCCGCGCCCGCCAATTATCATTTCGCTCTCATGACCGCCAAAGCCTGCCTGCTTCTTGACCATTGCCAGGAAATGGGCACCTATATCGACCAGGCGTTGAACCTCAAGCCGGAATCCCGTGATGCGCAGCTGCTGAAAGGACAATACCTGCTGAAGATCGGTGAACTGCGCAAAGCCAAAGCACTGCTGGGAAAATTAAAATTCAATAATTTTAACCCGGAATACAGCCTGACCTTTGCCGAAGTCCTGCAAAAGCTCAACGACCGCGACGCCGAAAAATATCTCTATGAGGCCTTTTCGCAGAACCCGTGGGATCCCGGCGTTAACAAGCTTTTGGGTTTGTTCCACCTGAAGAAGAAGAACGACAATGTCCAGAATTGGATCCACCGCGCCATCCTCAGCGGCCAGAACCCCCAGGAACTGCAGAAAGAATTCCCCGCCAGATTCAATTTCCCGGCCTATCCCTTTTCTGCCATTTTCGAAGTCAAGAAAATTCAATGGCTGGGAAACAAGCGCTTATTGGTCGCCGGCTCCCTGCGCAGCGGTGAAAAGGAAAAAATGCTGGTGTTGGACCCGCTCTCGCTGAAAACCATAAAATCCTTTGAATACGAGGGCGCGATACAGGATATTTTCCCGTCCCCCCGGCTGGACAAGATCATTTTTTCGACCACGGCCTCTGAAAACGAAAAAATTTACATATACACCCTGGCAGCCAATGGCGACACATTCACTTTAAAGCCGGTCATCGGCTACGCCTTGAAAATGCCAACCCTGCTTGCCGCTTTCAATGACAACGGCACGGTGGCTTATTTCACGGACGGCAGCTTGTCCGAATTGGCTTTTATGTCGCCGTTTTCCACCGTGTCGGCTTACGGCAGGAAAATCGGCGTTTATCCCAATTACCCCTTTCCGGTTTACTCCTACACTTATGCCAACGACCGCTGGACCGAGATCAAGAACCGGGAGGCGCTGCGCGGCGTTCCGCTGCCGCCCCTCCGCCAATATCTCCTGGTGGCCGATGCTTACCAAAACAACCCGGAGGTGGCGAAACTCTTGGACAAAGGGAAAAATATTGACATCACTTCTTCCGAAGAAATGAATATTTATTTTGGCGAATCGGGAAGCCATTTTCTCCTCTATTTTTCGGATCTGAAAAATGCATTTCGGGCATGGGTTTATAACCGGGGCAGCAACAAAGTCATTCCATTTGATGAGACCATGTTTTTGGGGGAAAAATATTATGCCGAGCTCGATATTCAGGCCTTCCATCCTGAGAAAAGCGAAATACTGGTCAGCACCAGGGACAAGGAAAGGAACCTGGTCCTTTTCAATTTCAAAACGCTGCTTTATAAAAAACTGGGCAACGCCGTGCTGGCGGCCCGGGTGACTCCGGATATGGACTCCATTTTTGTGCTCAGTGAAAGAAACAAATATTTTTACTTCAGCGAATCCAATCTTGAGATCATTCAACTTTCGCCTTACAACCGCAAAAAAATAAATTCCCGCCGGGATTTAAACGCCATCATCGCCTGCTCCGGCCAGAATGGAGCAACTTTCTCGACTTACAACGGAGAATTGCTCAAAATGGATGACAATGAAGAATTTGCCTGTCTACAGGTTTCCATGAGCGGCGCCCTCCACCAGCCTTCTCCTGACAACCGCAAGGTCGCCGCATTCATCAACGGTCGCTTTTACGTTTTGAACTGGTTTGATTGACCGGTGCCGGCGACAATGGCAGAATTAGGGTCGACCTCATGTCAAGGCGCAGCGATTTTAAAAAGGTCAAATATTTCTGCGGCCTGATCTTCGGTCAAAGCCGGGCCGACGCCGGGGTGCCGGAGGGGCTTCAGGAGATCTTTTCAGACGTGGACAGCCGCTCGGCCGTCATCCCCTTCACCTTGACCGATTATTACCAGGAGGAAATGGGAGCGCCCTTGTTCAGGCAGTTCGTGTCATTCAAGGAAATGCTCACCCCGGAGAAACTGCCGGAAATCAAAATGCGCACCATGGAGCTGGAGGAGAAACTGGCAGTGGCGGGAAAGCGAACCGTGAACCTGGATCCGGGGTATTTATCCGATGCCAACGTCATCATCGCCACGGCCAAGAACCATTACCACCGCGTGCCCCTCAGCAACGGCATCTACGCCCATATCGAATACGTGCTGAAAGACGGGCGCATCCACTTCCTGCCCTGGACCTATCCCGATTTTCAGACGGAACCTTATCTGGATTTTTTCCGGGGCTTGCAGGAACGGTTCAAGGTGTCCAAAAAGGGGAAGTAGCGGCCGGATGACGCGGCAGGATTGGATTAGCGGCCGACATTGACCAGATTGACGCGGTCGGCATCCTGGTTATAGATGGACGCGTTCACTTTGGTCAAATAGCCGCTGTTGTTGTATTTGTACCCATTGTTGTACAAAAACAGGGCCCGGCGGATATTGCCGCCGGAGATGTCATGGTATTGCCGCAGTATTTGCAGCCCCAGGTCAATGTTGTATTCGATATCGAATATCCTGCTCTTGTCTATCCTGAGCTCGTCTTTCCAAACCGTGTAGAGGACCTGCATCAAGCCGTAGGCCCCGGCCGAAGAGACGGCCAGGGGATTGAACGCGCTTTCCACCTGGATGACCGAAAGTACGAGGTTGGGATTGAATCCATAGCGCCGGCTTTTTTTGTAGACCGCTTCGATGATCCTGGCAAAATCGGGGAATTTTTTCTGGAAAGTGGCCGCCTTGTATTCCAGCAGGTCGAGTCGCTCGTATTTTTTCTGGTTGGCCAGCTGTTCTTCGTTCAACTGCAGCAGCTGTCCGTGCATATCGTTCAATTGTCTCCCCAGGAAACGGATATGGGCCAGGCTGCGCTCGTAATTGCGGTTGGACTGGACCATCTGCGCCAGCAGCGAGCCGACGGCCAGGACCGACAGAACCGACAGCGACACGGCGAACTTTTTAACGGGATTTTTTTGCATCATATGTCACCTGCCCGAAAGGCCCAAATATTGTAATGATATAAAAACAAAAAAGCAAGCCCCGAAGGCAAAATGGACCTGCCAGGTCAATAAATCCGCCTCAGAACATCTCGATCAGCAGGTTTTTCAGGGCTTTGATGCGGTCGCGCAGCAGGGCCGCGTTCTTGAAATCCAGGC
Organism: Candidatus Aminicenantota bacterium; assembly: GCA_018262835.1. Taxonomy (GTDB): domain Bacteria; phylum Acidobacteriota; class Aminicenantia; order UBA2199; family UBA2199; genus UBA2199. Next base: position 15,828 of record JADFDP010000041.1, on the reverse strand, counting down.
TGCCGGCCTTTTTTTTCATGGCAGCCGTCAGTTTTCCGATTTCCTTTTCCAGTGCTTCCTTGTTCTTGAAGTCCGCCGGCAAAGGCTCTTCGCTTTTTTTGAGCCAGTAATCGTCGTCGGAAAAATCCTTGATCGGGCTGCGCACCGACACGGGCGTGATATGGTGCTCCTGGTTGTAGGCGATCTGGAAATTGCGCCGCCGCTGCGATTCGGCGATGGCGCTCTTTACCGACCGGACCATGACATCGCAGTAGAGGATGACCTTGCCGTCGATGTGGCGCGAGGCCCGGCCGAAGGTCTGCACCAGCGAGGTCTCGGAGCGCAGGAAGCCCTCCTTGTCGGCATCGAGCACGATGACCAGGGAGACCTCGGGGAGATCGAGTCCCTCGCGCAGCAGGTTGATGCCGATCAGCACGTCGAATTCCCCCTGGCGCAGCTTCTTGATGATCTTCACCCGGTCCAGGGCCTTGATCTCCGAGTGCAGGTAGGCGCAGCGGATGCCTTGCAGGGTGAGGAAATCGGCCAGTTTTTCGGCCATTTTTTTGGTCAGGGTGGTGACCAGGACCCGGCTGGCGGGGATGACCTTCCGGATCTCGGCCAGCATATCCTGCACCGGGTCCTGCGCCCGCTTGACCACGATCTCGGGGTCGACGAGGCCGGTGGGGCGGACCAGCAGGTTGGTCACGCGGTGGCCGGAGTCGCCGATCTCGAAGGGGGCGGGGGTGGCGGAGACGTAGAGGACGTTCTGCAGCCGCTCGGCGATCTCGGGGAAATTCAGGGGGCGGTTGTCCAGCGCCGAGGGCAGCCGGAAACCAAAGTCGACCAGCTTGGATTTCCGCGAACGGTCGCCGGCGTACATGCCGTTGAGCTGGGGGACCGTCACATGCGATTCATCGATGATGGTCAGGTATCCTTGCGGGAAAAAACTGAGCAGGGTGTAGGGGGCTTCCCCGGGGCGGCGCCCGGTCAAATAGAGAGAGTAATTCTCGATTCCCGGGCAATGGCCGAACTGGTCGAGCATTTCCATGTCGAAACGCGTCCGCTGGCCGAGGCGTTCGGCCAGTTCGGCCTGGCCTTGGGCGTGGAACCAGGCGACCCGCTCTTCCAGTTCCGCGCCGATTCCGGTGATCGCTTGCCGAAAACGGGCCTGGCGGTAAAAAAAGAAATTGATCGGGAAAATATTGATCTGCTTTTTATCGCCGAGCCAGGAGGCGGTAATGGCGTCGAAGGGGCCGAGGCGGCGGACCTCGTTGCCGCTGAAGACCAGGCGCAGCGGATTTTCCTCGCTGGTGGGAAAGATCTCGATGATCTGGCCGCGCACCCGGAATTTTCCGCTCTCGATCAGGTCGTGGGTGCGGCGGTAGCCCAACTGCACGAATTGGTCCAACAGCGCCTCCCGCTCGACGCGATCGCCGGTGGCCAGCGTGATTTTCTGTTCAAGAAAATCCTCGGGGGCGCCGATGCTGTATATCGCGGAAACCGAGGCCACCACGATCGTCTCCCGGGCTTCCAGCAGGTTGCGCGTGGCGTCCAGGCGCAGCCTTTCCAGCTCGGGATTGATCGAGACCTCCTTGGCGATGTAGAGATTCCGCTGCGGCACGAACGCTTCCGGCTGGTAATAATCGTAATAACTGATGAAATAGCCGACGCGGTCATCGGGGAAAAAGCCCTTGAATTCTCCAAAAAGTTGGGCGGCCAGCGTCTTGTTGGGCGAAAGGACCAGGGTGGGGACATTCAATCGCGCGATGATCTGGGCCATGGTGAACGTCTTTCCCGATCCGGTCACCCCGAGCAAGACCTGCTTGCGGCATCCCTGCTGGAAATTCCGGACAATCTCATCCACGGCCGCCTGCTGCGCGTCGGTGATGCGGTAAGGCGAATTCAAGGCGAACATCTAGCGGCCGGTTTCAGCACTCCTCATCGGCGCTCTGGTCGTCGGCATCGATGATCAATGCATTTTTAAGGAATTTATCCAGCACCTCGGTTTTAATCCTTTTTATCTCGTCGCCGGGCAGCGCCAGGTTGCCCTTCTTGAATATCAGGATCAGGTAGGAACGCTGTTCCCATTCGATGCGGGTGAAATACACGTCGATGTTGCACAGGTTGTTGATGAATTTGCTCAATATTTTCTTTTCCTTGACATAGGAAATGACGAAAATGGTCTTGACGAATTCCTCTTTGAGCGGATGCTTGATGTTCTTGTATTTAACGATCACGCGGTCCATTTCCTCTTTTTTGGCGGCCTTGATCGTCGCGCAGACCAGCTTCATGATCTCGGCCATGACCTTGGGCGGAGTTTCCAGTCGGTAGATCTCATCGAAATTGTAGTAGATTTCCTTGATCAGCAGGGGATTGATGGCGCGAACTTCAGCGGTCAGGTCCATCAGCGAGCGCATGTCGCTGTCACGCAAACCCTCGTCGAAATCCCGGACCTGGCCGTACAGATTTTTCAAAATATTCTTGATGGTTTGAAAAATGGCGGCGATGGAAATGAATTCGGTCAGATATATTTTCAGATTCAGAATATTGACTTCGGTTTGCTGCTGGTACAGGCGGGGAGGATTGACCGACAGGATCTCGATTCCCTGGCGGCTTTCCAGCAGGCGGATCAGTTTGTTCAAGCTGTTTTTTTTGCTTTGCCGGGAAACGAGGATGAGCTTCAACTGCATCATGAACTCGGTTTTTTTTTCCACGCTCATAAAAACCTGGTTGATGCCGGTGACCTTCAATTCCTCCATCAGGAAAGGGATGATGGCCCGGGCGTAATGCTCATACCCGCCCACCGACTTGATCTGCAAGAATTTTTCGTCGACGGAGGTACTGATCAGCTTTTCCAGTGAACTTTCAATGGATTTGATGGCATCGGGATTCAGCGGCTGGTCATGGCTGTCGACGATCTCGATGCGATAAACCAGGATCTTTTCCGAGGAAACAAAGCTTTTGTGGTGCTTGATGATATGTTCCGGAACAATGAAGTCCAGGGTTTTCAGGAAATTTTCAACCGAAAAGTTTTCCTCCCAGCAGACGAACGTGATGCCGGTGAGCTTCTCATCCAGGGTTTCAAAATTCTTTATTCTGATCTTCTTGTCAGCCAGGCCTTCACGGACCTGCTTCTGGAACCGGAAATTGTCGATCACCAGCCCGGCCAGATCGGACAACTTCCTTTCCTGAAGGTACTCCCGCGAGCGGGAGGAGAAAAATTTGAGGGCTTCGCCGTTTTCACCGATGATTTCCTCGATATCCGGCCCGCGATACATTTTTTTTATGGTTTTGATGGTCTGGTTGTAGATCTCGAATTTGATGGTTTCGTCCTCCAGCAGCAGGGTTTTGCCCAAAGTGCCCTGCGAGGCCTCCTTGAGGGCGGTCAGGAGATTGCTCTTGTCTTTCAGGAAACGGCCGTAATCCGCCGCTGTCTGGATCAGGAAAGTGAGCAGGACGACTCCCAGTTTGCGATCCTGATAGGTCAGGGTAAACCCTTTTAAAAACAGCACGTTGCCTTGTTTTTGGTGGATAATGCCCAGGACGGAATTGGCCATTCCGGTCCAGTCTTCGGCCAGAACGCCCATGACCACGGTCAGCGGCAGTTCTTTTTCCCCGAGCTCTTCCAGCTGAATGACCACCTTTTTCTTTGAATTCTCATAGGTGTGCAGCAATTGCACCAGCAGCGCTTTTTGCTGCGGTTGGGGGAAAATTTCCTGGGAACCTTCGAGCATGGCCAGGCTGGCGGAGATTTTTTTGGGGGGAATGTGCAGCTTTTTGGTCTTCAGGATGTTCTTGATCTGATCCAATTCATCTGTAGGCACGGTCATTTTTTTAATGTATTCCTAAAGCGGCAAATTGTCAAGACGCTTCCCACGCTTGACTTTGTCGGCCGCCGAACATTACAATTCTTCGGGGCAGGCTTCGACCCGGCCCGGCCAGAAGGAGTGCGGCCTTGAAAAAACGATGTCCCTGGTGCATCTCAGATCCTCTTTATATGGATTACCATGACCGCGAATGGGGAGTGCCCGTGCACGATGACCGCCAATGGTTCGAATTCTTGATTTTGCAGGGAGCCCAGGCCGGCCTGAGCTGGTTTTTGATATTGAAAAAAAGGGAAAGCTACCGCTTGGCTTACGATGGATTCGATTTCGCCAAGGTCGCAGCCTACGGGCCTGAAAAGATCGCCGGGTTGCTGACCGACCCGGGAGTGATCCGCAACCGCAGCAAGATCGCCGCTTCGGTCGGCAATGCCGGGGCATTTCTCGAAATACGCAGGGAATTCGGCAGCTTCGACAAATATATTTGGCCATTCGTCGGCAACAGGCCGATCCACAACCGCTGGAAAACGCTGGACCAGCTGCCGGCGCGGACCGAACTGTCCGATGCCTTGAGCAAGGACCTGGTCCGGCGCGGATTCAAGTTTGTCGGTTCAACCATCATTTACGCGCACATGCAGGCCACGGGCCTGGTCAACGACCACCTGGTCGATTGCTTCCGATACGAGGAAATAAAAAAAATGAAAAAAAGTATTGACAAAAAACAAACCCGGAGTTAAAATACTTTACGTTAGGTTAAATTAATTGTCTCGGAGTCAATTAATTTTACCGGAGGTAAATTTGACAAAAAGCAAAGAAGACATGATGCGTGACTTTATTCTGAACTGCAGCGAAGCCCTTTTCACTCAGAACGGATATAAAAATACATCGATGGAAAAGATCGCCGAAAAATGCGAGATCTCGAAGCCCACCCTCTACAACTACTTTGCCAGCAAAAATGCCCTTTTCATGGGGCTTTATAGCCGTTTTCAAGAGGAAATCGCCGTAAAAAGCAAGGAGTTGATGGGCCAGAAAAAGGACAAGCACCTGATCATCGAGGAGATCATCGATCTTTCGCTCTCCCTGATCCAGGAACGACGGAACTTCCTGAAAATGATGATCCGCGAACACCACGTGGCCATCCAGGAGTGCGAGAATATCGAAGAACACATGGGTATTGAATTGCGAAGAAGAGATGAAATTTCCCTTAGGCTGGGAGAGTTCATGAAGGACATTGTGCGCCCCGAAGTCCTCGAGGAGTTCGGCGTGGCCATGGTGGGCACCACCCTGAGCAGCCTGCTGGAAGGAGCATTCTGGGATTCGATCACGAGCGATTTCATCAACCACGAGAAGCGAAAGAAACTGATTATTAAAATATTGAAAAACGGAATTTTGGTATAGGAGGCGCCTTTGAAAAAACTATTATTCATTCTGCTGTTACTGGGGGTGGCGGGATTCGCCCAGGAGCCGCCAATGGACCTGACCGTGGACCAGGCCATCCAGCTGGCTTTAGCCAACAATCCCGCATATCAGGTCAGCCAGCAGGAGATCCGCCAGTACCGCTACCGCCTGATGCAGAACTTCGGCTTCCTGCCCGAGGTGACGCTGTCCGGCTCCAAGATACTTGACCAGAAGCTGATGACCATCGAGATCCCTTCCTTTGTACCCGGGGGCGAGCCGACCCAGGCCTCCCTGCGTTTCCAGCTCGATTATTCCTTCCAATTCCAGATCGTGCAGCCCGTGTTCACCGGCGGCAAGATCTTCTTCAACTACAAGAACGCCGAGCTGGACCTGCGCCTGGCCAAGGAGAGGGAAAAGAACTCGCGCGCCGACACCATCCTGAACGTGAGGAAGGCTTTTTACAACATCCAGATCATGCAGGAGCTGCTCAAGGCCCACAAGGAAGCGTACGGCCTGGCCGAGAACAACTTCAACAATGTCAAGAACAGCTTCAATCTGGGCATGGCTTCGCAGTACGACCTGCTGCGCGCCGAACTGGCTTTCAGCGCCACCAAGCCCGATGTGCTGCGCATGGATAACCTGCTGGAAACATCCATGCTGGGCCTGAAGCTGATGCTGGGCCTGCCTCCGACCCAGGAGGTGCGCCTGCAGGGTGAGCTGGGCTACCAACAGGTGCAGCTGGAGCTGGCCAGCCTGCTGCAGAACTCCCTGGGCAACCGCTCGGAGCTGCTGCAGCTGCGGATGGAGAGACAGAAAGTCAACAACCTGCTGAAGATCACCTGGGCGCAGTACGTGCCGAATTTCTCCCTGGTGGCCGCCTACAGCTACCAGTCCGATTACTTCAAGCTGCGCAGGAACAACTGGCAGGACTATTACTCCATCTCCCTGGGGATGAGCTGGCCCATCTTTACCGGCCTGAAGCGCAGCGCCCAGGTCGGGGAGATGAACGTGCTGAAGAAGATCATGGACCTGAACGTCCGGCAGCTGGGCGACGCCACGCGCCTCCAGGTCGAAAGCGGTTATCGCACGATCAGCCAGGAATATGAAAACATCCAGATGGGGCTGAAGAACGTGGAGAGCGCCAGGGAAGGGGTACGCATCGCCGAACTGAGCTATAAAGAGGGGATGATCACCATCCTGGAATTGAATTCGTCATACAACGAGCTGACCCGGGCCAAGGTCAACTACCTGCAGGCCCTGTATAACTATAATATCGCCATTGCCGAGTTGGAAAAAATCACTGGCAGCAATTTGAACGGAGGTGTCGCATGAAAAAGATCTTAATCGTTTTAATGGTTCTGGTTGTTACGCTTTCATTCTGCTCCAAAAAAAATGAGCAGACGATTGCGCAGCAGAAGCCGCTGTCGGTAAAAGCGGAAATGCCCCAGAAAGGGACCCTGACAAAATATTTCAATTATAACGGGACGGTCAGCGCCTGGAAGACGGCCAACATCGCCCCCGACGCTTCCGGCCGCGTCGGTCGCATCCTGAAGAAACAGGGCGACAGGGTCGGCCAGGGCGAGCTGCTGGCCACGCTGGACATGACGTCGCTGGAACTGATGCAGAAGCAGGCCCGGGCCGCCATGGCCGTGGCCCAGACCGCCTACCAGAACGCCCGGCTGAACGCCGAGCGCATGAAGAAGATGCTGGAGAACAAGGCGATCTCGCAGATGCAGTATGAGAACACCCAGCTGGCCCTGGACGCCGCCGACACGCAAGCGAAGAGCGCCAAGGCCAACCTGGACCTGGTGGATTACACGGCCAAGAACGCCTACATGAAAGCTCCTTTCGCGGGCGTCATCGCCGCCAAGAACATGGAAGAGGGCGACATGATCAACCCCATGATGGGCATGGGCCAGAGCATTCTGACCCTGATGGACCTCTCCAAGGTCAAGGTCACGGTCGACGCCCCGGCCGAGGAGATCGAGAAGATCGCCATCGGCCAGAAGTGCCTGGTCAGGATATCGTCGCGCCCGGGCGAGACGTTTGCCGGCGAGGTCTATTCCAAGAACCTGGCCGCCGACCCGCTCTCCAAGACCTTCAAGGTGGAGATCAAGATCGCCAACCCGGAAATGAAGATCAAGGCCGGCGTCTACGCCGACATTTCCATCGAGTACATCCGCAGGGAGAACGTTTACCTGCTGCCGCTGACCGCACTGCTGGCGGGCGACAAGGAAGTGATGGTCAACGAGAACGGCATCGCCCACAAGCGCGCCGTGACCATGGGCTTGAAGAACGGCACACGTTTCGAACTGCTCTCCGGCGTGCAGCCGCAGGACCTGGTCATCGTTGAGGGCAACTATGACCTCAAGGAAGGGACGGCCGTAGTGCTGGCTGGAGATAAAAAATGAAGATCGTCGATTTTTCCTTAAAGAAGCGGGTGACCATGTCCATGGTGGTCCTGGTCATCGTCATCCTGGGCATGATCTCCTTCAGCAAGCTCGGGCTGGACATGTTGCCCGACCTCGACTACCCGGTCATCACTGTGGTCACGACGTATAGCGGTGTCTCCTCCGAGGACATGGAGCAGAACATCACCCGGCCGGTCGAGCAGTGGGTCTCCACCGTCTCGAACATCAAGAAGCTGAACTCCATCTCGCTCGAGGGGCAGTCGGTGATTATGATCGAGTTCGAGTGGGGGACCAACCTCGACTTCGCCGCCCAGGACGTGCGCGACGTCGTCGGCCTCTACGACCAGTATCTGCCCAAGGGATCGCAGAAGCCGTTCGTCATGAAGTTCAACTTCTCGCAGATGCCGATCCTAGCCTACGGCGTCACCGGCGGCGACATGAAGCTCAGCAAGCTGCGCGACTACATCGACAACGAGGTGGCTACCCGCCTGGAGCGCATCGAGGGCGTGGCCTCGGCGGCCGTCTTCTCCCCGGAGATCAACGAGGTGCTGGTCAGCATCGACAAGGGCCGGCTCGAATCGCGCGGCCTGAGCATCGGCCAGGTGGAAGGGGCCATCCAGGCCTCGAACATCAACCTGCCGGCCGGCTATATGACCGAGAACCACCGCGAATTCATGCTGCGCACCATGGGCGAGTTCAAGACCATTTCCGAGGTCGACGATATCCTGGTCAGCGTCGGGCGCGGCGGCGAACCTGTGTTCCTCCGCGACATCGGCTCGGTCCGCGAAACCTCCAAGGAGACGCGGCTCAAGCTGCGAATGAACGGAGACCAGGGCATCATGATGATGGTCACCAAGAGCTCCGGCGCCAACTCGGTGCTGGTCGCCCGCCAGGTGAAGGAAACCCTGGCCAAGATCGAGCCTACGCTCAAGGAGGGGGTGAAGTTCCATGTCTGGCTCGACATGTCGCGCATTATCGAGAGGATGTCGAGCAAGTCCAGCCGCAATATCCTGCAGGGTGGCATCCTGGCCATGCTGCTTATCTTTCTCTTCCTGCGCAACCTCAAGCCCACCCTTGCCATCGGCATCACCATCCCGCTGTCGATCGTGGTGGCGTTCATTTCATTCTATCTCCTGGGCTACACCCTGAACCTGATCACCCTGGGAGGACTGGCCCTGGGGGTGGGCATGCTGGTCGACAATGCCGTGGTGGTCATCGAGAACATCTACCGCCACCTGCAGGCGGGGATGAGCCCCGTCGAGGCGGCGCGCAAGGGCACGGTTGAGGTGGGTATGGCCATCGCCGGCTCCACCCTGACCACCGTGGCCGTGTTCTTCCCCATGATGTTCGCCACCGGCATCGCCGGCCGCCTGGCCCAGAGCCTGGCCGTCTCGGTGATCATCGCCCTGCTGGCCTCGCTGTTCGTGGCCCTGACCATCGTTCCCATGCTGGCCGCCTGGATGTTCCGGGCGAAGCGTAAAAAAGGAGGCGAGGCGGTCGACGGCGTCGTCGCCCTGGGCGAGGACAAGTTCACCCGAGTACGCGACCGCTATGAATCCTTGCTTCGCAAAGTATTGCCCAAGCGCAAGAAAGTCGTGCTGGCGGTCGTCGCCGCCTTCATCCTCGCCCTGGTCGGCGCCGCTTTCCTGGGCAAGGAGTTCATGCCCGCCACCGACAACGCCATGCTCTACCTGAAGCTCTCCATGCCGGTGGGCACCAACATCGAGCAGACCGACCGCATCGTCAAGTACCTCGAAGAGCAGTCGCTGAAGGACCCCAACGTCATCACCACCTTCGTGCAGGTGGGAACCAGCGAGCAGAGCGCCCAGGACAGCGCCCAGGGCACGGGCGCCGCCGGCTCCCACGAGGCGATCATCTACGCCTACCTCAAGCCCAGCAGCGAGCGCTCGGAATCGGACAAGCAGATCCTGGAGCGCTGGCGCAAGTCGTTCCCCACCCTGGAAAACAGCGTGATCACAGCCATCGATATCGCCGGGGCCTCCATGTTCGGCGGCTCGGCCAGCCCCATCGAGATCAACTGCTACGGCCGCGATATGGGCCGTCTGGAGCGCATCGCCGAGAGCATCCGCGATCGCATCGTTGACGTCAAGGGCCTCCGCGACGTCAAGGTCTCTTTGGAAAAGAGCAAGCCCGAGCTGCAATTGCATATCAAGAAGGAGGAGGCCTCCAAGCTGGGGCTGACCCCCTACGCCATCTCCAGCCAGGTGCAGACCTACACCATCGGCACCGTGGTCTCGCGCATGTTCGTCGAGGGCGAGGACCGCGAGATCCGCGTGCGCCTGAATGAAAACGACCGTGCCTCGCTCGAGGACCTGAAAAAACTGCCGATCCAGACCCCAATGGGCGCCAAGGTCTACCTCTCCGAGGTGGCCGAGTTCAAGAACCTGCTGGGGCCCGTGCGCATCGACCGCGAGAACATGGTGCGCAAGGTCACGGTCGGGGCTAATTTCGTCGGCAGCAACTTGGGGGCTATCGTTAACCAAATCAAGGAGCGGACCCGCGGCATCAACAGGCAGCTTCCCGAAGGCTACTTCATCGAGATAGGCGGCCAGTATGAGAACATGACCGAGACCTTCACCACCCTGGCCTTTGCCCTTCTGATCGCCCTGGTGCTGGTCTTTGCCGTCATGGCTTCGCTCTATGAAAACCTGAAATTCCCGTTCATCAACATGTTCACCCTGCCCCTGGCCTTCATCGGCGTGGTGGTGCTGCTGGCCGCAACCGGCAAGACCATCAACATGGGCTCGATCATGGGCTTCATCATCCTGGCCGGGATCGCCGTCAACAACGGCATCGTCATGGTCGACTACATCAACCAGCTTGTCGACAGCGGTATGGACAAACTGGAGGCCGTGGTCAAGGGGGCAGCGACGCGCCTGCGCCCGATCCTGATCACCTCGCTGACCACCATCGTCGGCATGGTGCCCATGGCCCTGAACACCAAGGAGGGCGGCGAGATGAACTCGCCCATGGCGGTGGCCATCATCGGCGGTCTGCTCGCCTCGACATTTCTGACCCTGTTCTTCATCCCGGTCCTTTACACTTATTTCGCCAAGATCAAGACCAAGTAGATCCTGAAAAAAAAGGGGGCGGAAGTTTTTCGCCCCTTTTTTTCGATATAGAGTGACAAGTGACGAGTTACGAGTAACAAGGAAGAAAAATTCAATGAAGCCCGCAACAATCCATTCGGTTATAAAACTAGAAAAGTAGAAGGGGCAGCGGCTCTGACAGTGAGTTCTTATATAAATCTTTTCACTTTTGAATTATTCCAGGCTTTAACGCTTCAACGCTGAAATTTGCTACCTGGATTCACAGGTTATCCAAGTGCTGTTCCACGTCACTTGTCACTTGTGACTCGTCACTGGAGTTCGACGAGCACAAATGCCGGAGGGGGGAATCGAACCCCCACGAGGTTGCCCTCCCGGGATTTTAAGTCCCGTGCGTCTGCCTGTTCCGCCACCCCGGCCGGGAAAAACCGATGGTAGCATATACACCGGCAGCGGTCAAGGCAGGGTTTCCGGCGATTGAGCGACTTAAAAGCGTCAGTGACAACGTTCGTGTCTGCCAAGCCGATAAAACGAACGAGTAGTGACCGTGTCGGCAAGGCTTATCAAGGGAAATATGGTGCACCGGTTTTCTGCCGCTCGCGGACAAAATCGCCTCGGTATGCTAAAATGACGGTGGATGCTGAAAAAAGTCTTTATCTTGCTCGCGCTCGCTTGCAGTCTTTCATGCCTGAATCGTAAACCCGACCTTGCACCTCCCGCCGGGCCCTATTTCCAATCCATGGGCATCAAGTTCAATTTCAACGACGGCACGGTTCGCCAGAACGGCCGCATTCACTGGCGTTTTGATGATCACAGCGCCAAATTCATCTTTTTCACTCCGCTCAACCAGGTGGGGCTCGAGCTGAACGCCAGCGGCGAAAACGCCACCCTGGTCAATTTCGCGAAAAAAGCTTTCTGGCGCGGCGATTTCATGGTATTGCTGGATAAATTGTGGGGCATCGAACTTGGCCTGGCGCCGTTGAAACAGCTCCTGGTCAACGGCATTGTCCCGCAGGCGGAACTGGACAGGCAGGGCATCGTTGTCGACCTGGAAAACAATGCCGGCGGCGGCGCCCTCCGGACCCTGCGCCTGCGCAGCGGCTCCGCCGAATTGACGCTGCGAATCTATAAAAACGAGTTGCGCCCGGGCCGGATTGTCCTCATCGATTATGGCAGCCGTTATCGGGCCGCGGACCTGGAAAGCGTTTTGGGCGATGATTAAGCTGCGCTCGTTTGCCAAGATCAACCTGGGGCTGGAGATCACCGGCAAAAGGCCGGATGGCTATCACACCTTGCGGACCATTTTTCAGACCATCGATCTGAGCGATGAGCTGCTTTTGCGCCCCAAACCCGGCTCGCAGGTCACCCTAAGCGGTTCCGACGGCCGTGTCCCCTGGGACGACAGCAACACCATCGCCCGCGCCTGCCGGCTGATCTACGAGAACTTCAACGTGCATGGCGGATGGGATATCCAGGTGACCAAGAAAATTCCGCCCGGCTCCGGACTGGGCGGCGGCAGCGGCAACGCCGCCGTCATGCTGCTTTTCCTCGACCGCCATTTTAACCTGAACATTCCCAGCGGGCAAATGAACGAACTGGCGTCCCGCCTGGGTGCCGATGTCCCCTTTTTTCTCTTCGGCGGAACGGCCTTGGGCGAGGGGATAGGGGAGTCGCTGACCCCCTTGCCCGAAATCGAGCCGCTGGCCATCGCCCTTTTTATCCCGCCGCGGCCTGTTTCCACGGCGCTGGTTTTTTCCCGTTTTTGCTTGACAAAAGCCGCTTTTCCCAGTAAAATACAACTCTTCCTGAGAAGAGGCGATTTCTCCATTCTAGAAAATGAACTGGAAAATGTCACTTTTGATTTGTTTCCGGAAATCAGGGAAATCAAGCAAAAAATGTTGCGAGGAGGATGCGATTTCGTGCAAATGACAGGCAGCGGCTCAGCGGTATTCGGCATCGGCCCGGCAGAAAAAATGGCCGCTTTGCCTCAGGCGCTGCCCGGTGCGATACTGACCCGGTCCATTGACAGAAAATATTATCAGGAGAAAATTGGGGTGTGGCCAAGCGGTAAGGCATCGGCCTTTGGAGCCGAGATTCGTAGGTTCGAATCCTACCGCCCCAGAAAAACCAAATGATCAACGATAATAAATTTTTGATTTTTTCGGGTTCGGCCAATGAAAAACTGGCCGGCGAGATCGCCAAGCACCTGCGCGGCAGGCTGGGCCGGTCGGTATTGGATGTGTTTTCCGACGGCGAGATCCGTTTCCAGAGCCACGAAAATGTGCGCGGCGCCGACGTGTTCATTGTGCAATCGCTTTGCGCCGACAGCAATTTCCATATCATGCAGCTGCTGTTGATGGCCGACGCCTTCAAGCGCGCCTCGGCGCGCCGCATCACGGCCGTGATCACTTATTACGCCTACGCCCGCCAGGACCGCAAGGACCGGCCCCGGGTCGCCATTTCGGCTCGTCTGCTCGCCGATCTGCTGGAGACGGCCGGTTTTTCCCGAGTCCTGACCATCGACCTTCATGCCGCCCAGATCCAGGGCTTCTTCAACATCCCGGTCGACAACCTCATGGCCCTGCCGGTTTTCATCTCCCATTTCAAAAAGATGAAGCTGCATGACCTGGTCATCGTCTCGCCGGATGCCGGCGGCGTGGAGCGGGCGCGGCTCTTCGCCCGCAAGCTGAACGCCGACCTGGCCATCGCCGACAAAAAGAGGACGGCCCCCAACGTGGCCGAACTGATGCACATCATCGGCGACGTGGAAAACAAGAACGCCATCATCGTCGACGACATCATCGACACCGCCGGAACCTTGAGCGCAACCATCAACGCGCTGAAAAAGAAAGGCGCCAAAAAAGTTTTTGCCGCCTGTACCCACGGCATTTTTTCCGGACAGGCCCTGGCCAGGATCAACGAGGCCCCTTTGGAAAGAATTTTCGTCACCAATACCATCCCCCGGCGCTGCAGCCTCAAGGAATGCCCCAAAATTGAAGTGCTGTCGGTGTCCAAGCTGTTCGCCGATGCCATCGAGAGCATCCACAAAGAAACTTCCGTATCAAAATTATTCTTATAAAAAAGAGGTGAAAATGGAAAACTTGATCACGATCAAAGCGGAACTAAGAAATGAAATAAGCAAGCAGGCCCGCAAGGGGCTGCGCGCCCAGGGCAAGATCCCGGCCGTAGTCTACGGCATCACCGCCGAAAGCATCCCCATCGCGGTAAGCCTGGGCGACATCAAGGGCATCTTGAAATCAGAAAACAAGGAAAACTCGCTCCTGCGCATCATTCAGGGCGAAAAGTCCAAATTCGACGCCATGATCAAGGCGATCCAGTATGATTATTTGTCGGATCACATCATCCATGTCGATTTCATACGCATCGACCTGAACAAGCCCGTGGAAGTCGAGGTGCCCGTGGTGCTCGAAGGCGAACCCATCGGCGTCAAGACCGAGGACGGCTTGCTGGAGTTCATTTCGCGCGAAGTCCTGGTGCGCAGCCTGCCCACCAGCATTCCCAAGGAGATCCGCGTGGATATCTCCGCCCTGCATATCGGCCAGTCGATCAAAGTGGAAAACCTGGCAAAGACCGAGGCCTATCAATTGATCTCCCCGGCCAACTCCGTGATCTGCGCCGTGGCCGCCAAGGCCAAGGAAGAGGTCGCTGAGGTGGCCGAAGTCGCCGAAGTGCCCGTCGAAGGCGCCGAAGCCGCCCCCGAAGCCGCCGCCGGCAAGGAAAAGGGCAAAGAAGGGGATAAGGCCAAGGAAGCCGCCCCGGCCAAGGGCGCGGCCAAGGAAGCCGACAAGGGCGCGGCCAAAGACAAGGCCAAAAAGGAGGGATAAATTTTTGTTTTCATCGGACTGGGCAACCCCGACAAGAAATACGAGAAGACCCCGCACAACGCGGGGTTCCTCGGCATCGACGAGCTGTGCCGCCGTTACGGCGTCGAGCTGGCCGGCCTGGGGGGCGTCCTGCAGTTCAAAAAAATCCGCATCCACGGCCAGGATATCGTCCTGGCCAAGCCCATGACCTACATGAACGAATCGGGAGTGGCCGTGCACAAGCTGCGGCGCATGTTCGATTTCGAGCTGGCGCGCATGCTGGTGATCTACGACGACATCGACCTGCCGCTGGGCAGCGTCCGCCTGCGCGAGCGGGGCAGCGCCGGCACCCACAAGGGGATGCGCTCGGTCATCCAGCACGCCGGCAGCCCGGAGTTCCCCCGCCTGCGCATCGGCATCCAGGGCGCGGGACCCAAGCCCGCCGATATCATCCACTACGTGCTGACCCCGCTGCGCGGCAAGCCCCTCCGGCTGCTGCAGGAGGGGGTGGCCCGGGCGGCCGACGCCGCGCAGTCGGTCATCGAGAGCGATATTCACAGTACCATGAATATATTCAACAGGAGAAAAAACTCCTTGCTTCTTCAGGAAGAAGAGGCTAAAACATCCACAAGGAGGAAAAATGACTAGCAGGTACGAGATTGGCTTCATCATCACACCCGAGGTCAATGAGGAAGAAGTCAAAAAAATCATCGAGTCCATCACCGCCACCATCAAGAAAGCCAACGGCGTAATAGAGAATCTTGATGAATGGGGAAGAAAAAAAATGGCCTTTCCCATCAAAAAAAATCTGGAAGGCTATTACGTGTTCATCCAGGCCGAAGTCGATGGCACGATCATCGCCACCATTGAAAGGCGCCTGAAGCAAATGGAAAAAGTGTTGCGCTTCATCACCCTGCGGCTGGATGACAAGCTGAAAAAATCCAACAAGCTGACCAAAAAATGGGCGAAGATCGACAAACTCCGCAAAAAAACCATGGCCAGCAGCAGCGAGGAAAAGGAAAGCGAAGATTTCTTGGAAAATGAGGAGGAAACAGATGCAACCGAGAAGTAATACCGGCGACGGCAAGCCCCCCAAAAAATATTATTCGGCGCGCAAAAAATACTGCGCATTCTGCAAGGACAAGATCACGCTGATCGATTACAAGAACCACAAAAACCTGGAAAATTTCATTTCCGAGACCGGGCGCATTTTCCCGGGCCGGGTCAGCGGCACCTGCGCCTATCACCAGAAGCAGCTGTCCAAGGCCATCAAAAGAGCCCGGCAGATGGCTTTGCTCAGATTCACCGAAGAAAAAAAGAGGATCAC
>JADFDP010000040.1 GCA_018262835.1 Candidatus Aminicenantota bacterium | reverse complement strand
ACATGAAAATGTCCTCCGGGCCTGAGGATGTTGGCGCGGTAAATTTCAATATTGATGCCGACTTCGGCCAGCAGGGGATAGTTGGGAGAAGCGAAGGCGTCGAAGAAATTGATATGGCTCTTGCTGGTGCGGTTGCCGCGCATCAGCTTGTAGTCGAAAAAGATGCATACTTCGGGGATTTCGGCCGTGGCCAGTTCCACGGCGTTGATCAGGTTGTTGCGGGCGTCGCTGCGCAGTTCCACCAGCGGCTTCTGGGCGCCGGTCAGGATGATGGGGATGGTGATGTTGTGCAGCATGTAGGACAGGGCCGACGCCGTATAAGCCAGGGTGTCGGTGCCGTGGGTGATGACCACGCCGTCGATTTCCGGCAGGCGGCTTTTGATGATCGCGGCCAGCTTCTGCCAGTGCTGGAAATTCAATTCGGCGCTGTCAAAAACAAAGGGAATCTCCACCTCGATATCGGCGATGGTCGACAGCTCGGGGATGACCTGGAGCAGGCTGGCGTAGAACAGGTCGGGGCGCAGCACGCCGCTGCGGCTGTCGCGGGTCATGCCGATGGTGCCGCCGGTATGGATGAGCAGGATCTTCTTTTTCATATTTTTCCGCTATAAGACAGGTTATAATCGGGGCTACGGACAAAGTCAATAGGGGAAAGGGCCGCTTGAGCTCGGTATACGGCGGACGGCGTACGGCAAGAACGGAAACGAACTGTTGTAACACGTGACGAGCGACAAGTGACGAGGAAGAAGGGAATCGTGGGAGCTTGCCTGCCCTTTCCGATAATTTGGAACAAGTTTCTGTCTTATTCCTGCCGTCTACCGTGCACCGTACACCGAGTGCTGTTTTTTTACTTTATACTTTTACCTTTTTCCTTTATACTTTTTGCTTTTGAGGTTACACATGCTCAAAGAAGAAACGATCAACGCCTTGACCCACGGGCTGGGCGCCGTGCTCAGCCTGGGCGGGCTGGCCGTGCTGGTGTTCATGGCCGGCCGGCACGGCGACGCCTGGCACATCGTCAGCTGCGGCATCTACGGCGCCACCCTGGTCCTGCTGTTTGCCAGCTCCACCCTCTACCACAGCTGCCGCGACGAACGGACCAAGCATATCTGCCGCATCGTCGACCACTCCTCCATTTACCTGCTCATCGCCGGCACCTACACGCCTTTCCTGCTGGTCAACCTGCGCGGCGGCTGGGGCTGGAGCCTGTTCGGTGTCATCTGGGGGCTGGCCCTGGCCGGGATCGCTTTCCAGATCTTTTTTGTCAGCCGCTTCCGGGTGGTGCAGACACTGATCTACCTGGCCATGGGCTGGTTGGTAGTGGTCGCCGTCAAGCCCTTGTTCGCGCATGTGCCCAGGCCGGGGCTGCTATGGCTGCTTTTCGGGGGCTTGTGCTACACGGCGGGCACGGTCTTTTATTTATGGAAAAAACTGCCCTATCACCATGCCGTCTGGCATTTGTTCGTCCTGGGGGGCAGCGTCTGCCACTATTTCGCGATTCTGTTCTACGTGCTTCCATAACCTGGGAATGCTCTCGGCGTAAGGCGGACGGCGTAAGGCGTACGGCAAGAAAAAAAACTCCCGAACCGAAGATTGATTCGCTGTTGAAATAAAGAGAAATTCCAAGCACCAAATTTCAAATAAGCACCAAGCTCCAATGAGCAAATGACCATAATAAAGAAAAGAACCCTGAAAGGGCTTTCGTTTGGATCATTGGAAATTGGGATTTGGAATTTGTGATTTGGAATTTTCTTACCTTTTACCGTCTGCCGTACACCGTGTACCGTCAACCGTATGCCGAGTCCTAGTTAGATGAATTCAACTTTTACCACCGACGTGTCGATCAGCTTGTCGCCCTTGTCGGTGAAGTGAATCAGGTACTTGCTCTCGCCGATCTTTTCCACGATGCGGCCGCGCCCGAAAATGGGGTGGACAATGAAGCGGCCGTCGCCCTTGCCCACGGCGGCGGACCCGGCGGCCCGGGCCGCGGCGGGAAAGATGCCATCGACGATCTCGCGGAACGAATACACGGGCAGATAGGAGGCCGCGGCGACCTGCTGCAGGAAAAATGACGGCCGGTCGGAGGCGGTGGAAATGACCAGCAGCTGGCTGGCTCGGGTGCTGGCCACGTAAAAAAGGCGGCGTTCTTCCTCGATCTCATCGCGCTCCTTGCGCAGGAAAAACGGCATGTAGGCCGAATTGATGCCGCTGACGATCACGGTGGGGAATTCCAATCCCTTGGCGTTGTGCATGGTCAGCAAAAACACCTGGGTTTTTTCTCCGCCGCGGCTTTCCCTGTTTTCCAGGCTCATGCGGTCCAGCAGGTCGCTGAACGGGGCGCCGGGGTTTTCTCCCTGCCAATTGCCGATGAATTCCTGCAATTCCCCGATATTGAGCAGCCGTTCTTCCTCCTCCTTTTCCCTGAGCGTTTCCAGGTATCCCGATTCCCGCAGCAGCCGCGAATAGATCTCCGCGACCGGGATATCGTCTTTTTGCCGGTTCAGCTCGCGCAGGCGGGAAAACAGCGGCCGGGAGTTGAATTTCTCGGCCAGGCACTGCTCCAGGGCGGCGAACAGGGAAAGCGATTTTTCCCTGGCCAGGGCGTGCAGGCTGTCCAGGGTTTTGCTGCCGATGCCCAGGGGCAGGAATTCCACCACGCGCAAAAAAGCCAGGTCGTCGGCCGGGTTCAGCGCCAGGCGCAGCAGGGACAGCGCGTCCCGGATCTCCCTGCGCTCAAAGAAACGCAGGCCCTTGAGGATGCGGAAATGGATGCGCTGCTTTAAAAATTCGGTTTCCAGGGCCAGGGACTGGGAATTGATGCGGTAGAGGATGGCCAGGGGGAACAGGTCGGGATTGCTATCCTTGAGGCGGTTCACCAGCCGGGCGATCTCCTCGGCCTCCTCCTCCTTGGAGCGGCTGCGCAGGACAAAAACCGGGTGGCTGCTCTCGCTGTCCGCCCACATCTGCTTCCTTTTGCGGATGGTGTTCTGGCTGATCAGCAGGTTGGCGAAATTCAGGATCTCGGGAGTGGAACGGTAGTTCTGCTCCAACTTGATGACATGCGACTGCGGGAAATCGCGCTCATAATCGAAGAGGAAACGGACGCTGGCGCCGCGCCAGGAATAAATGGCCTGGTCGTCGTCTCCGACCACGGTGATACTGCGGCGGTCGCCGCTCAGCAGCTTGATCAGCTCATATTGGTTGGGATTGGTATCCTGGAACTCATCCACCAGCAGGTAGCGGAATTTTCGCTGGTATTTCTCGCGCACGCCGTCATGATCGCGCAGCAGAATGACGGCAAATGAGATCAGGTCCTCATAATCCCAGAACTTGTTTTTCTGCTGGGCGGCATGGTAATGGGCAAAGACGCTGATTTCGTCCTCGGAAAAGCCCTTTTGGCGGAGGAATTCGCCGTGGTTGGGGTAATTGAGGCTCATCTTGGCCAGGCTGATTTTGCGGATGATGCTGTCGCTGTCGCGGCTCAGGTGCGGAAAATTTTCGCGGATCAGGCGTTCCAGCAGCCGCTTCTGTTCGTCATCGGCGAGGACCTGCCACTGGGAATCGAAGCCCAGGACGCTTCCCGACTCGCGCAGAATTCTCAGGCCCAGGGCGTGGAAAGTGGAAATGTGGAACAGGCTGGATTGGATCCCGGTCAGGGCTTCGATGCGGATCTTCATTTCGCCGGCCGCCTTGTTGGTGAAGGTCACGGCCAGGATCTGGCCGGGAGCGAGCCCTTTTTCCAGGACCAGGTAGGCGATCTTATGGGTGATGACCCGGGTCTTGCCCGAACCGGCGCCGGCCACGATGAGCAGCGGCGAGTCGAAGTGCAGAACGGCTTCCCGCTGCTGGGGGTTCAGGCCGGCCAGGATGTCAGCGGGCATCGCCGCCACGGATCAGGGGGACGAACAGGACGGGAATCAGGTTGGTTTTTTTCAGTTTCCCGTTGGCGAGTTTTTCCACCAGCAGCAGGTCCTGGACCGTGGTGGAATAGCTGATGGGGATGACCATCCTGCCGCCCACGGCCAGCTGCTCGATCAGCGGCGGCGGGATGTGGTCCGGAGCGCAGGTGACGATGATGCCGTCGAAGGGGGCGGCCTCAGGCCAGCCCAGGTAGCCGTCCCCGGTGCGGCAGCGGATGTTGCGGTAGCCCAGGCTCTTCAGCAGCTCTTTGGATTTCCGGGCCAGGTTGGGATTGATCTCGATGGTATAAACCTCGCGCGCCAGCTCGGCCAGGACGGCCGCCTGGTAACCGGACCCCGTGCCGATCTCCAGAACTTTTTTCTTGAAATCCGGAGCGATGACCGTGGTCATGATGGCCACGATATAGGGCTGGGAGATGGTCTGGCCCTCCTCGATGGGCAGGGGGAAATCGCCGTAGGCGTCGGCCTGGAAAGCGGGACCGACGAACAGGTGACGCTTGACCTTGAGCAGGGCATTCAGCAGGCGCGGGTCGGTGATGCCCCGCTCCAGGATCTGCTCCTTGATCATCTTTTCCCGCGCGGCGGTGAACGCGGCTTCGCTTATGGCCTCACTGAGCAGCGGCGTTAGCAGTAGGATCAGGATCAGGGTCCGGGCGAGTTTCATACCCTGATTTTACCAGAGATGAGGGCAGGTGTAAATGAGAGATTCAATAGGATTCGACGTTAGAGATGGAATAAAATTCCAAATCCCAAGCACCAAATCACAAATAAG
Organism: Candidatus Aminicenantota bacterium; assembly: GCA_018262835.1. GTDB lineage: Bacteria > Acidobacteriota > Aminicenantia > UBA2199 > UBA2199 > UBA2199. The sequence goes on along the minus strand of JADFDP010000040.1, from coordinate 15,866 downwards.
TTCCAAGCACCAATGACCGAATGACCCAAACAAAGAAACGGGCATTTGTTGATGAGGTGATGAGTTGATGAGGCAATTGCACTGGCAACGAGCTCTTGAAGTTTTCCTAACCCATTTACCCTTCTACCCATCCACCTCCTGGTTTGGGTCATTGGAATTTGGAACTTGGAAATTGTTTGGAATTTGGAATTTGTGATTTGGAATTTAAGCTTTGCCGATTTCGATTGTCAACCATTCGTTGAACTAACCCAGCAAGACCAGCAAAGATCCGGCCACGGCCAGGATCGTCGCCAGCAGGCGGCGGCGGGTGAACGTCTCCTTCAGGAACACGCTGGCCAGGATGACCACGAAAACGGTATTGGTCTGGTTGAGCACCGCGGCCGAATTGACCGATGTGAACTTGAACGCCCCCACCCAAAGCGTCATGGAGAGCAGGTTGCCGAACAGCGCCCCCCAGAAGGCGTAATGGCGGCTGCCTTTCTGCCACAAGGGCGCCAGCATCTGCCGGCGGTCCTTCTGCCAGGCGAACATGACCAGCAGAACCGCCAGGGCGGCCAGCATGCGCAGCTCGGTCACCCAGAAGACCGACGCCCCGCTCAATACCGGCTGCATGAGCACGATGCTGACCGCCATGATGGCCATGGCCGCGGTCCCGTAAAATATGCCGCTGATGACCCTCCGGGTCGGCAGGGGGGTGCCGCTTTTGCGGTAGGCCACGGTCAGCACGGCGGCGATCACCAGCAGGGCGCCGCCGATCTGCTCCAGGCGCGGCCGCTGCAGCAAAACCAGCCAAGTGGCGGTCATGACGAACGGGGCGTAGAGGGCGTCGACGATGGCGGTCATGCCGGCCCCGAGGCGGTTCAGGCAGGCGAAGAACAGCGTGTCGGAAACCGCGATGCCCAGGATGCCGCTGGCCATGATGGCCAGCCAGTGCCCGTTCGGGAGCCCGGCCGGGACCAGCGGGATGCGCAGCAGCAGCAGCAGGGGAAAAAGGATGGTGACGGTCAGCGCGGTCTTGTAGAGATTCAGCGCCAGCGGCCGGATCCGGTCTCCGGCCAGCTTGAACAGGATGACCGCCCCGGCCCAGACCACGGCGCACAGCATGGCCATGATCTTTCCCAGCAGGTCGAGGGGCATGTTTTCTCCTCCAAAGCGGCCGATGGATTTTGAGTTGCGGAACGAAAATCCGGTGCGGAAAGTGTATTGTAGCCGAAAAAAGTGTAGCTGACAATGATTTAATAAACTTAACTCTGGCCCTTCTTTTTCTTACTCCCCTTCTCTTGGCAAGAGAAGGGGTTGGGGGATGAGTTTGGGGCACGAAGATTTTTAGCTACTGGATCACGAGATTGATTTCGCAACTCACCCCCGACCCCCCCCCACATTGTGGGATGGCATCGCCAGATGTTTCGTAAAACCTCAACATGGCGATGCGTACCTTCTTCCCAAAGAGAGGGGGAATTCTCTTCATTTTCTTGTTCCTCTTTTCTTATCAACTGAAGAATCCGAGGATGAGTTTTCCGCTTGGTTTCGCATTGACACGCCGCCGCCCCTGTGTTACTTTCGCGGCATGGTTTCCGATCACCGGCCGCGCAAGATCATCCATGTCGACATGGACATGTTTTACGCCGCCGTGGAAATGCGCGACCGCCCGGAATTGCGCGGCAAGCCGCTGGTGGTGGGCGGGCGGCCGGACAGCCGCTCGGTGGCCACCACGGCCAATTATGAGGCGCGCAGGTTCGGCATCCATTCGGGCATGTCCTGCGCCCAGGCCCGGCGCCTCTGCCCGCAATGCCTGTTCATCCCGCCGGATTTCAAAAAATACCGCCAGGTGTCGGAGCAGATCCACGGCATTTTCCATGAATTCACCGACCTGGTCGAATCCGTATCTCTGGATGAAGCCTACCTGGACGTGACCCGCAACAAGAAAAACGAACCCAGCGCCACGCGCCTGGCCCGGGAGATCAAGGGGCGCATCCTTGCCGCCACCGGCCTGACGGCGTCGGCCGGGGTGGCGGCCAACCTGTTCGTGGCCAAGATCGCCTCTGATGCCCGCAAGCCGGACGGGCTGTGCGTGGTCCGGCCCGAGCAGGTCATGGCCTTCATCCGCCCCCTGCCGGTGATCAGGATCCCGAGCATCGGCCGGGTAACCGACGCCCGCCTGCAGCAGCTGGGCATCCGCACCGTGGCCGACCTGGAGAAAAAGCCGCTGGAATACCTGGAACGTGAATTCGGGAAATTCGGCCTCTATCTTTACGATATCGCCCGCGGCATCGACGAGCGGCCGGTGACGGCCTGGCGCGAGCGCCAGTCGTACGGGGCCGAGGAAACTTTCCCCCGGGATATCCCGGAGAAGGGGCCGCTGCTGGAATTCTTGCGGGAATGCGCGCAGCGCGTTTTTGACGAACTCGCCGGGGAAGGCAAGCGGGGGCGCACCGTGACCCTGAAGATCAAGTATGCCGACTTCCAGACCGTCACCCGGCGGCGGACCTTCGACGTCTTCTTGGCCTCGCCTGAAGAAATTTTCCGGACTGCCCGGGAGCTGCTGGAGCGCACCGAAGCCGGGAAGCGGCCGGTGCGCCTGGCCGGCATCTCGCTGTCGAACTTTACACCTGCGCGCCAGAAGACAGAAGGGGGGGTGGCGCCTCTCTTTGCAAAAGTGATGAGTAATGAGTGATAAGTGATGAGAAGCTGCAATGGCGTGAAATCGATGCCTGTGTTTCTTTCTCATCACTCATCACTTGTGCCCAATGAGTTCGTTCATTCATCCCTATTATGCAGAACATGAATCGGGAACGGGATGATAAGATCCGCGAAGCGGCCCAAGCGATCGCCGCTGCCGAGGCACTGCTGGTCTCGGCCGGGGCGGGCATGGGCGTGGACTCGGGCCTGCCCGACTTCCGCGGCGCCGAAGGCTTCTGGAACGCCTATCCGCCCTACCGCAAGCTCGGGCTCGATTTTTACGACCTGGCCAATCCCGAGTGGTTCGCCTCCGATCCGGAACTGGCCTGGGGCTTTTACGGCCACCGCCTCAACCTCTACCGCCGGACCGTCCCCCACCGCGGCTTCGGCCTGCTGCGGGAATGGGCCGGCTCCAAGCCCGGGGGATCCTTCGTCTTTACCTCCAACGTCGACGGCCAGTTCCAGAAAGCCGGTTTCCCTGAAGACAGGATCCATGAATGCCACGGATCGATCCTGCACCTGCAATGCGCGGCCGGATGCCCGGGGCGGGTCTGGCCGGTCGGCGACCGGGAGGTGGATGTGGAAGAAGGGACGATGCGCGCCCGGCCGCCGTTGCCCGATTGCCCGTTCTGCGGGAGCCTGGCCAGGCCCAACGTGCTGATGTTCGGGGACTGGAACTGGCAGCCCGAGCGCGGCCGGGAGCAGGCCCGGCGCCTGCGCGACTGGCTCGAGGCGATCGGGAACAAAAAGCTGGCCGTCATCGAGTGCGGCGCTGGCACGGCTGTGCCCAGCGTGCGGCGCTTGTCCGAGCAGCTTGTGGCGCGACCGGGAACCCGGCTCGTCAGGATCAATGCCCGGGAAGCCGATGTTCCCTCCGGGCAGATCGGTCTGGCCGGCGGCGCCTCAGCCGTACTGAAGAGGATTGGCGAGCTTATTCCAGGAGCCTGATCTCTTCGTTGATATGGATGCCGCGCTTGGCGAGCTCCTGTTTGAAGAGGTCATAGGGGATGTCGCGCAGCGGCGAGAGCAGGCCGCGTTTCTGCAAGCGGCCGCTGCCGATCAACTGGGCGCCGATGCTGGCCGTGAAGCCCACGGTGCGGCTCATGGCCGTAAAGCCGGTGGCCAGGTCGCGGCGATCGATGACCTGCAAGACCGCGCGTGTTTTCTTTCCCTGCTTCATTCCCGTAACATCGACGCGGATCACGGCCACGTCCCGCTCCCGCTCGCCCAGGCGGATATGCGGCTCGATGGCCGCGGCCAGGAAGCGGCGGCGGTTGACGGTGGCGCCGTCGACGGTCAGCGGCTCGTCGTCGAGCAGGTGCAGGTCGACCAGTTTTTTCCAGAAGGCGCAGTGGCCGGGCCAGCGGAAGGCATAGCGCCCCAGCTGCTGGAGCTTGTTCGGGGCGATGCCCAGCAATTTGGCATAATGGACGGCGTCGCCGTTGGCATAGGCTTCGAACCGGCCCAGGTCCGGGATCTCGATCTCGTGGATGTTTTCCGGGCTGAACATGTCCCGGCCGCCGATCTCCACGATGCGGCCGCCGCGGATCAGCCGCCCGCCCCGCATGTAGGCGCGCAGGACGCCTTCGAAAGTCCAGGTCACCTTGTATCGGATGGCATTGTTGGCGGCGGCCATGTCGGGAAATCCGGCGCCATAGCTGTCGATGGTATCCACGCTGTCAAAAAGGCTGACGGCGCGGCCCAGGAGCACCAGGTCGATGCCCGGGTCCATGCCGAACTCGGGCAGAAAGGTCAAGGCGCCGGCCTTGATGGCGGCGGCGAGCTTCTTGACTTCCGGCAAAACATAAACGGTGTTGACCAGGTTCGCCCCGGCCTGCAGCGCCGCTGCGGCCACGCGGCCGCTGAAGCGGGAGGGCAGCAAATCGAGCACCACGGTCGGCCTGGATTTCATGAGCCGGAGCAAGTCCGTCTTTTTGCCGGCATCCACATGTTCGCAGCCGACTTTTTTCCCATAGCGGCGGCCGCGCACGTATCGTTTCAGGGAGGGCAGGTCACCGTCGGCGGCGACGATCCTTACGACGGCCGGACTTTGCCACAGATCGTGCAGGGCCGCCTTGCCCTGCATGCCCACGCCCAGAAGCAGGATGTTCATGATTTTACCTCGCGCAGCATTTCTTCCAGGCTGCGGCGCTCCTTCTTGGTCGGGCGGCCGCTGCCCCTGTCCCGCGAGGCGAAGATCAGCCCCAGCGGGTCGTGCCGGGCCAGCGCCAGTTTTTCCAGGTCGGCGGCCGGCGTGGTCTCCTCGACCAGTTCGCGGGCCAGGGCGGCCGAGACCCTCTTGACGGCCAGGTTCTTGACCAGGTACTGGCGCACGATCGGCGGCTGCTTGATGGATACGGCTTCACCGGTCCGCACCGGGTGCGCCGGTTTGACGGTCTTGCCGGCAACCTGGACGCGGCCGCCGCGGCAGGCCTGGTTGGCCAGGGTCCTGGTTTTGAAAAGGCGTGCGGCCCACAGCCATTGATCGATGCGGATTGCCATGATTCTTGCCCGCATTATATGATAAAACGGGCGAAAAATCAGCCGGCTTGCCGCCGCTTGTATGGAGCGGGTTTTTAAACTACAATTGCGGTTCAAAGAGGTTTCTCATGAATTGTCCGCAATGCCATTGCTACTGCCCCCCGGATGTCGAGACCTGTCCCTGCGGCTATCGCTTCCCGGCCGCTGATGCCGCCGAACCTTCACCCTACGCCAGGCAGAAAAAAGCAGTCCTGGCGCTGGTCATGGGCGCGGCCGGAACGCGGAGCAAGATCTTCCGCCTGGGCGCCCTGGCCTGCCTGTTCGTCTGGGCGCTCTCCCTGCTTTTCGACGACCGCCTGCCCGCCCAGGGCGATATTTTTTCACAGCTTTACCGCGAACCCCTGCAGACCGGGGAAAACCTTCCGGCCGCCTTTCAGGTCAGCAAAAAAAAGGTGAACTATGCCGTGATGCCGCAGTTCACATATGAATTGTTCGGCCTGGTGGTCAGCCAGCACCGCAGCGATTCGCTGCTCGACATCTCGCACAGCCGCTGGCAGGATTTTCTCAACATCAAGGACCTGTGCGTGGTCTGGGGCAAAAACATCCGCAGCGGCGTATACCGCAAAATGAAATTCTGGAACCGGGATTTTACCTGCATGTGCAGTTTTCCCGATCCGGAAACGGCCGCGCTCTTTTCCGCAAGCCACTTGTCGAACAACCATATCCTCTGCGCCGATGAAAAAACCAGCCGGCGCATCCTTAAAGTGCGTCCCGGGGACCAGATTTATTTCAAGGGCTATCTGGTCAACTACAGCCAGCCGGCCAACCAGTTTTTCCGGGGCACGAGCACCGTACGCGATGATACCGGCAACGGGGCCTGTGAAACGGTTTTTGTCACCGATTTCAAAGTTCTCAGGAGGGCCAATCCGGTCTGGCGGGCGGTCAAGCCGCTGGCGTTCCTGGCCAGCGCCGCTTTTCTGGTCGCCCTGCTGCTGGCCTGAAATTCATGCCGTCGCGAAAGTATCCGGATCATTTTGAAATATGAATATTTTTGACGCTTGCGGATGGTCTGGATGGATTGAAAAAGGGGTTCGGGCCCCGTGGTACTCGTGAGGTCGGAGCCGCCGCTGCCGGCCTGTATTTTTACAGGACGGCGGCTTTTTTCTCCAGCTTTTCTTTTTTCTTTTTCTTCTTGTCCTTGATGGAAAGCTTGGGTTTGTTGGATTTTTCCTTGCCCTTGTCCTTGTCTTTGCCCATGGTCACTTCTCCTTTCATGATCTGATATTATTCATTATAGCATAAAAAAAACAACCGGCAAATGCTTCCGCGCTTTTTTGCATTTTTGCCGGCTCCGCGCTCCTTGCCGGCGACGGCAAACCGCAGCTTGCAAATCGAAATTATTTTATTGAACGGGTATTCTTGATCGAATTAATATTTAAGGAATATATTATATAACAGCACTGTTGACATTATTGCTAAATGGCTTATAATCTAGATTCATAAAATAAAATTGATATGTGGGGGCAGCCATGAGCGACATTGTCACGACTTTCAAGGCCCTGGCCGACGATACCCGGGTGCGGGTGCTGAAGCTGCTGGGCGGCGGCGAGTTTTGCGTCTGCGAGATCGCCTTCGCCCTGGGCCTGGAGCAGCCGCGCCTTTCCTTTCATCTGCGGATATTGAAGGAGGCCGGGATCATCCTGGACCGGCGCCAGGAGCGCTGGATCCTCTATCGCTTGAACGAGCAGGACATGTTCATCCGCTTTTTGCTCATGGCCATCAGCGAAAAAATATCGCCTGAACAGGCCAGGATGGACCAAGAGCGGCTCCGTGCTTTCGGGCGCAAGGGCCGACCCTGCGCCGGCACTGATAAGAAAGTGAAACCCGAAAAAGCGGCAGCAAGGTCTTTGCGTTGACAAACCAGGGAGTAAAAGTGAAGAAAAAAAGGGAATCGGTCAGAACAAGGAGTATTGCATAATGGATTGGAAAAAGGAGTGGAAGATCCTCTTCTGGATGGTCGCATTGTTTTTGTTGTTATTCTACCTGCCGGTGGGCACGCTGCGCTTTGACCTGGCCGTGCTCGAGGCGCTGCAGCTGGCCAAGTGGTACGCCCGCGAGCATGTGCTCCTGTGCCTGATCCCGGCTTTTTTCATCGCCGGGGCCATCGGTGTTTTCGTCAAGAAAGAGTCGGTCATGAAGTACCTGGGCCCCAAGGCCAACAAGGCCCTGGCCTACGGCGTGGCCTCGGTTTCCGGGACCATCCTGGCCGTCTGCTCGTGCACGGTGCTGCCGCTGTTTTCCGGCATCTGGCACATGGGCGCCGGCCTAGGGCCGGCCTCGGCATTCCTCTATTCGGGGCCGGCGATCAACGTGCTGGCCATCATCCTGACGGCACGCGTGCTGGGCATGAAGATCGGCATCGCCCGTGCCGTGGGCGCCATTCTTTTCAGCGTGGTGATCGGCGTGCTGATGCATTTCATTTTCCGCAAAGAGGAAAATGCCAAGGCGGAAGCGCAGATGGCCATGCCCGAAGTCGAAGTGACGCGGCCGCTATGGCAGAATATCCTCTTCTTTTTCTCGCTCGTGGCGATCCTGGTTTTCGCCAACTGGGGAAAGCCGACCGGGGTCGGCGGCTTTTTCGCCGCGGTATATTCAGTGAAATGGCTGATCACCGGTCTGGCCGCCCTGGGCCTGGGCGCGATTCTGGTCGTCTGGTTCCACCTGCCGCGCTGGCAGGTGGTCGCCGCCGCCCTACCTTCACTCGTTCTGGCGTTTGTTTTCCCTGTCCAGCCCCTGCTGGCATTCGGGGCCGGGGTGATCGCCCTCTCGATCATCCTCAGCCGGGACAAAGGCGAAGGGGGCGAGTGGTTCACCGCGAGCTGGGATTTCGCCAAGCAGATTTTCCCGCTGCTCATCGGCGGCGTGCTGGTATCGGGCATATTGCTGGGCCGCCCGGGGCACGAGGGGCTGATCCCGTCGGCGTGGGTCAGCGGGGCCGTGGGCGGCAACTCGCTGTTCGCCAACTTCTTCGCCGCCATCTCCGGCGCCTTCATGTACTTCGCCACCCTGACCGAGGTGCCCATCCTGCAGGGCTTGCTCGGCTCGGGCATGGGTCAGGGACCGGCGCTGGCACTGCTGCTGGCCGGTCCCGCCCTGTCGCTGCCCAGCATGTTGGTGCTGCGCAAGGTCATGGGGCTTAAGAAGACCGCGGTTTTCACCAGCCTGGTGGTCGTCCTGTCGACGATCGTCGGCTTTATTTTCGGCAACATGTGAAGTGCCGATGAATCCAAAGGAGGAGGAATCATGTTGATCCAAATTTTAGGCACCGGTTGTCCCAAGTGCCGGAAACTGGAAGAGAATGCCCGCCAGTCGGCTCAGGAACTGAACCTTGATTTTCGGATCGAAAAAGTCAAGGACCTGCAGCAGATCATGGCCTTCGGCGTCATGGTTACGCCGGCGCTGGTCGTGGACGGCGTCGTGAAGGTAGCCGGAAAAATACCGGGAGTCCAAGACATCAAAAAAATGTTGGTCAAATAATCGAGGAGCAGAAAATGAGAAACACATTCATCCGCGGATTTGTCTTGATCTTTTTGCTGGGAGTCTTTTCCGTAAGCTGCAATGCTGCCGGATCCAAGGCCGATGAGAAAAACAGTACCGCAGCAGCTGAGGCGACTTATCTGGTCACTTTCGTCGAGCTGGGCTCGGTGCGCTGCATCCCCTGCAAGATGATGCAGCCGATCATGAAGGACATCGAAAAGGACTACGCCGACCAGGTCAAGGTGGTTTTCCACGATGTCTGGACGCCTGAAGGCGAACCCTTCGCCGCCAGCTACAAGATCCGCGTCATCCCCACTCAGGTGTTCCTGGACAAGGATGGCGAGGAATACTTCCGCCACCAGGGCTTCTTCCCCAAGGACGAGCTGGTCAAGGTCCTCAAGCAGAAAGGAGTGAAATAATCATGCTGGAGACCCTTTTTACCTGGGTGACGAAGCTGCTGTATGGCCATCCGCTGCTCGGGCTGGCGGGCGCATTCATCTGGGGGATCCTGAGCATCCTGCTCAGCCCCTGCCACCTGGCCAGCATCCCGCTGATCGTCGGCTTCGTCAGCCAGCAGGAGAAACTCACGACGCGCAAGGCCTTCCGCATCTCGCTGGCATTCGCCCTGGGCATCCTGACCACCATCGGCCTGATTGGAGTCATCACGTCGCTCCTGGGGCGCATGCTGGGCGACATCGGCCGCTGGAGCAATTTCCTGGTGGCCGGCATTTTCGTGCTGGTCGGCCTCTACCTGCTGGGCATCATCAAGCTGGATCTGCCCGGGGCGGCGAATGCCAAAGCCCGCGGCAAGGGAGCCTGGGCCGGGTTCCTGCTCGGGCTGCTGTTCGGCCTGGCGCTGGGCCCCTGCACCTTCGCCTACATGGCGCCGATCCTGGCCATCGTGCTGGCCAAGTCGTCCACGAGCCTGATCTACGGCATCCCGCTGCTTTTGGCTTACGGCATCGGCCACTGCGCCGTGATCGTCTTTGCCGGCACCTTCACGCGCGTGATCGAGAATTATCTGCGCTGGAACGAAAGCTCGAAAGCCCTCAACGTGGTCAAAAAGATCTGCGGCATCCTGCTGATCATCGCCGCGGTATACATGATCTGGAGTTGATCGTGAGGTGGTGGTTTGTCTTAAGGAAATAAAAATGCCGGACAAAAAAAGCTCTGTCTTTGATTTGAAAACGCAGCCGGTTTTCCCGTTCGAAGAAAGAGAGAAAAATGTTTTTTTCAGCGGAGCCGGCTTCAAAACCAGGATCATCGTCCTGCCTGCGGGCGGGAGCATGCCTGAATGCCCGATGCGCACGGCGGTGATATTTTACGTTGTCAGCGGCGAAGCCGAGGTTACGGTTGATGGCGAGAAAAACAAGCTTGCCGAGGGGAATTGCCTGGTTGGCCAGCCGGGCCGCTATTCGATGCGAACTGCAGTGGGAGCGCGCCTTCTGGGCGTGCAGATCGAAACGGGAATATACGATTCGCAAACATGACAGGACTTGCAATCGCTGTTACGCTTGCCTTGGCCGTCTCTGTGATCGCCGATAGCAAAAAAACATTGGCCGGATTGAAAAAGGGGGCGAAGATGTTCCTGAACATCCTTCCTGCCCTGCTTACGGTGTTGATCCTGGTCAGCGTCTTCCTTTATGCCATGCCCGCGCCCATATTGACCGTCTGGCTGGGGAAGGGGACAGGCTGGGCCGGCGTCTTCAGTGCCGCTTTGTTGGGTTCGATCTCGCTGATCCCGGGCTTCATTGCGTTCCCGCTGGGGGCGATTCTGGTACGCAGCGGCGTATCCTACCAAGTCATTGCTGTCTTTATCACCACGTTGATGATGGTCGGCATCCTGACCCTACCGCTGGAGGCCAAGTATTTCGGCTGGAAAGTCAGTATCCTGCGCAACACGTTGAGCTTTTTCGGGGCCCTGCTGATTGGCCTGTTGATGGGGATCTTTTTATGAAAAATAAAATCACTGCCACCCTGAAGCAATATGGATTTCTGATCCTGTTCGGAATATTCATACTGCTTTCATATTTGTTGCCGTTTGCTGCCGGGATCGCCATCGGCAAAAACTTCTTCATGTTCTTTCTGGAAATGGCCGCCATCCTGCCGCTGATGTTCATCCTGATCGGCCTTTTTGAAGTCTGGGTGCCTCGGGAAAACATCATCCGCCACCTGGGGCCGGAAGCAGGGGCGATGAGTATTCTCTGGGTTGTTCTTCTGGCCATGCTGCAGGCCGGGCCGCTCTATGCCGCCTTTCCGGTGGCCGCCCTGCTGTGGAAAAAGGGCTGCAGCGTGCGCAACGTTTTTATTTACCTCGGCGCTTTCAGCACCCTGAAGATTCCGATGCTGGCTTTCGAGATCGGTTTCCTGGGTCTGAAGTTTTCTTTGCTGCGCGCCCTGTTCAGCCTGCCGGTTTTTGTCGGCATTGGTTATTTACTGGCCTGGCATTTGAGAAACAAGAGTTTTGCGGTCAAGGAACCAGGGTGACCTGATGGAAAAAGGAAAGGGCTCGGTCACCGGCATGGATGTCGACCGCCCGGCCAAGCTTTATATCGAGCCGACCAACCGCTGCAACCTCGACTGCCGCACCTGCATGCGCCACGGCTGGGAAGAGCCCCTTGGTTTCATGGAGTTCGGGCTTTTTGAAAAGATCATGGAGGACTTGCGATCCTTTCCCGAGCGGCCCGGTATTTTTTTAGGCGGCTTCGGCGAGCCGCTAGGCCATGCGCGCATCGTGGACATGGTGGCCGCGGCCAAGCAAGGGGGAAGCCAGGTGGAGCTGATCAGCAACGGCATCCTGCTCGACGAGGCCATGGCCGACCGCCTGGTCGAGGCCGGGCTTGACCGGCTCTGGGTGTCGATCGACGGCTCCTCGCCTGAGAGCTATGCCGACGTGCGGCTTGGCGACCACTTGCCGGAGATCATCGCCAACCTGGAGCGACTGAATGTGATGGGCAACAAACCGGAACTGGGCATCTCCTTCGTGGCCATGAGGCGCAATATCGTCGACCTGCCGGCTGTCCTGGATCTGGCCCAGCGCCTGGGAACGAGACGCTTCTCGCTCAGCAATGTCGAGCCGTACACAGAGGACATGACGGCGGAAATGCTTTATGGCCAGGTATTGTTCGAGGCATTGCCGGAGGGGGGATGTGCAATGCCGCGTTTCGACCGATCCGGCATCGGCAGGAAAACGCTGGAGAAAATGGCCGGCATATTCCCCGATGCGCTTGCATTCACGCCGCTGGCGCCGGGACGCAAGGGAATCTGCCCCTTCTGGCAGCGCCGCAGCGCCAGCGTGCGCTGGGACGGCCGCCTCGGCCCCTGCCTGCCTCTGCTCCACACCCATACGGTCTGTTTGAACGGCCAACCGCGCACCTGGCCCGACTTCACCTTCGGTCCCTTGAGCGAGCGCGGCTTGGCTGAGATTTGGAACTCAGCAGAGTATCATTCTTTCCGGCGCAAGCTGGACGATTTCGCCTTCGCTCCCTGCACCACCTGCAACAGCTGCGATCTCCCCGACGTCAACAACGAGGACTGTTTCGGCAATGTTCACCCGGCCTGCGGCGGCTGCCTGTGGTCGCAGGGGTTCATTCAATGCCCTTAAGAGACTCCAAGCGATCTTTTAGTGTTAGTGTTAGTGATAGTGTTAGTGCAGGCAAACGCAATGAAGCGAACTCCAACGGAGCGCAGAACCAGTTTGGCATCCTGTGGATCCTACTGAAATGCAAGAATATTCCGTCCATGCGCATGCTGGTTGCCGACAAGGTGGCTGGCACTGTCAACAAAATCAACATGGAGGTCTGACATGTCTGATGAACCGACAAAAAGGCTTACTTTCCTGGATCGCTACCTGACGGTTTGGATCTTTGCCGCCATGGCCCTGGGCGTGCTGATCGGATATGTGATCCCGGGCGTTGTAGCTACGTTCAACACCAAGTTCAGCGTGGGGACCACAAATATCCCCATCGCCATCGGCTTGATCCTGATGATGTATCCGCCCCTGGCCAAGGTCAAGTATGAAGAATTGGGGGATGTGTTCAAGAACCTGAAGGTCCTGGGCCTCTCGTTGCTGCAGAACTGGGTCATCGGCCCGGTCCTGATGTTCGTTCTCGCCGTGATATTTCTCGCCGACAAGCCCGAGTACCTGGTCGGGCTGATCATGATCGGCCTGGCGCGTTGCATCGCCATGGTTATCGTCTGGAACGACCTGGCCAAGGGCGACACGGAATATGCGGCAGGACTGGTGGCTTTCAACAGCATCTTCCAGGTGCTCTTTTATTCGCTCTTCGCCTGGTTTTTTATTAAGGTTCTGCCGCCGCTGATCGGCCTGCGCCTGGGAAACGTTGATCTCTCCAGAGTGACCATGAGAAGCATTGCCGAAAGCGTCTTCATCTACCTGGGCATCCCCTTCCTGGCCGGCATGATCACCCGGCTGGCGCTGGTCAAAGCCAAGGGCAAGGAGTGGTACCACACTCGTTTCATCCCCAAGATTTCGCCGATCACCCTGATCGCCCTTTTATTCACCATCGTGGTCATGTTCAGCCTGAAGGGCGAATACATTGTGAAAATTCCTCTCGATGTCGTGCGCATCGCCATCCCGCTCTTGATCTATTTCGTGGTCATGTTCCTGGTCTCCTTCCTGCTGAGCCGCAAAGCGGGCGCCGGCTACGGCCAGAGCACGACCCTGTCGTTCACCGCGGCCAGCAACAACTTCGAGCTGGCCATCGCCGTCTCGGTGGCCGTGTTCGGCATCAATTCCGGGGCGGCGTTCGCCGCGGTCATCGGGCCGCTGGTCGAGGTGCCGGTGATGATCGGCCTGGTCAACGTGGCGCTGTATTTCCGAAAAAAATATTTCAAGGTAAGCTGAATCGTGGCAAACAAGAAGCGCGTCTTGTTTCTTTGCACCCACAACTCGGCGCGCTGGCAGTGGCCGCGGGGCCATGGTAACTTTATAAAGTTTGCTGATTTTGACATAGTATATAAAGTTATGTAAAATCAACTTATGAAAATATCGGAAAAATTGAGGCTCATACAGCAAATTTCCGGACTGACCCAGGAAAAAATATCCAAGCAACTGGACGTGTCTTTTGCTACCCTGAATAGCTGGATTAATGAAAAATCCCTGCCGCGAAAAAAGAAGCAAGAAGCCATAAATGAATTGTATTCCCAATATGCCGGAATAAAGATTATTCCGGATACGTTGCTTCAAGCCAAAAAAGAAGTCATTGCCATAAAAAGTCAAAAACATCCTGGAGTTGTGAAAGAGATTTTAGCCAACCCTGATATTCACAAGCAATTGGTTTTATCCTTAACTTACAACACCAATCGGATTGAAGGCAGCACCTTGACTGAAGACGAAACGGCTGGAATACTTTTCGAAAATGTTTCCCCGCCGAATAGGAGCCTAACCGAGCAATTGGAGGCCAAAAATCATCAATCTGCGTTGCGATATTTATTCACTTGGGCTCTTGATAAAAATAAAATAAACGAAGGATTGGTTTTAAAATTACATGCCATTTTAATGAATAGCATTCGCGAGGATGCCGGTGCCTACCGTAATCACGGAGTAAGAATATTGGGCGCCTACGTTCCAACCGCGAATTATTTGAAAGTTCCCGTTTTGTTGAAAGAATTAATAAAAAATGTAAATGCTCCCGGCAAAGACATCATTGCCCATGTTTCTGAAATTCATGGACGCTTTGAACAAATCCATCCTTTTTCTGATGGCAATGGCAGAATTGGCAGACTTCTGATTCAGATCATGCTTTTGCAAAAAAATTTCCCTCCAGCGCTGATTTTGCAAGAAAAAAAACCTTTATATATTAAATATCTTAATAAATTTCAAATGACGGGAGATTCCAGTTTATTGCAAGATTTTATTTCTGACGCTGTAATGTCAGGATTTGATGTATTAGAAAGAAAAAGTAAATGAGATTAAGGCAAAGGGCTGGAATGGGTTCGGAAATCAAATAAGCCCGCGGTCCTTCAGGATCGCTTTGGCTTCCTGGCCGGAAAACTGCAGGTAAACTGCCGTGGTGTTCAGGTTGGCATGGCCCAGGATCTGCTGCACGATGGTCAACGGCACGCCGGCCCTGACCAATTCCATGGCCCGCGTATGGCGCAGGACGTGCGGATGGGCCAGAGTCTTGGGTAATCCGCACTCCAGGGTGAGCTTTTTAAATATTCCGAAAAAATTTGAACGGTCAACAGAAAAAGCCTTTCCTTTCATTTCGGGGTACTGCGCCAGGTAACGGGCCAGTTTTTTGACCGCCTGCAGCGGCACAGGGACCATTTTTCTCATCTTTTTCTTATGGGGATGGTGACGTTTCAGCACGGCCATGGTAACGTCACCAGTTCGATAATCCACGTCGGCCTGGTCATCGATGCCCGTTACCTCGGAGATCCTGGCGCCGGTATAGCGCAAAAATAAAAATATGAGAAAGTAACGTCCTCTGATGCGGGCGACCCTAGGATTCGGCGCCTTTTCGAAAGAATTTCTAAATTTTGCGGTCAATAATTTTAGTTGCTTTTCATTCAAGTAGTCAATATTTTGCCAGACCTGGCTGAAAGCCGGGGAACCGTAATAGGATTTTATTGAATTGTGATCCACGATATAAATATGACTGAATTCCTGAAAGTTTCTTTAAAAATCGGAAAATTTCAAAAAAATCGCAAATAACAACATAATAAACATATTGATGTGGCAAAATGCCGGGGATCCGCTCGGCACTGAAATGTCGGCGCCATTTCGGGCGATCCGACAGCCGCGATTGGACCGGGAATGGCACTGAATGGCTAGAACGGGATTTGAGATGCACCAGAATTGATTCTGGGCCGCAATATTAAGCTGGCCTAGGCAACTGAGAAAAAATGCCAGCGCCTTCATCAATACAATTTGATTCCGCTGGTTTTAGCCGGCATTAAATTTATAGACGGGGTGCAGCATGTCGCCTGAATAAATTTTCCCAGTACACGCAATTTGACAATATCTCCTGCACCCAGGTGTGTGGGAAGTGGTTTTATGCTCTACGATGATCGTTTTCAAATAATGAGCGTGGCACTTAGCGAGAGAAGTTAGGTTCCTGGCCTTGAAATCGTTTTCCATTAAGTATATGGTCAGAGATCAAAACGGAGAGTGAAAATGTCACATAAATTGATTAAAATTATTA
>JADFDP010000003.1 GCA_018262835.1 Candidatus Aminicenantota bacterium | reverse complement strand
ACCTCATCTCAAAATACAACGATCGTCGTGCGGCCCATGGTGGATTCAGAATCAAGATTCCTCAAGATGAATTCCCACCGGGAATTTACACGGTATCGGTGCTGCTCAGATCACGGAAAACCGGTGAAGCCATCGAATCTGCGCAGAACGAAAAAATCAATTTGCGCCCAACGGTTCGGGGATTTTCCAAAAGGATTCGTCCTCACAGACGTTTACCGCGTTGAGCAGGACCCGGGCCGGTTCTTTCCCGACGCCGGCGAGCGGTTCTTTGACAACATGCCGAAACTCATTGGCGAGTGCTCCCGGGGGAGGTGCGCGCCAGCGGGTCGTGCTTGACATTTTTTCCCCCATTTTTTATAATGCTGGGCAAAGCGATACGAAAATTTATGGAGGGAAAAAATGGAAAAGAAGCTTTATGTCCTGCCGCAGTTGAAGTTCGGTTATAAAGAACTGGAACCCCACATCTCGGAAGCGCAGCTGCAGCTGCACCACCAGAAGCACCACGCCGCCTACGTTAATGGCGCCAATGCCATCCTGGAGACCCTGGACAAGAACCGTCGCGAAGGGATAGACGGCGACGCCAAGGCCCTGAGCAAGGCTTTTTCTTTCAACGCCGCCGGCCACCTGCTGCACTCCCTTTTCTGGGAAAACCTGGCCCCGGCAGCCAAAACCGCGCCTAAACCGGAAGGAATATTCGCCGAAGCTGTGGCCGGTGAATTTGGCAGTTTCGAGCGCTTCAAAAAGGAGTTCAGCCAGACCGCCGTCAGCGCCGAGGGTTCGGGCTGGGCGGCTCTGGTCTATTGCCGCCAGACCCACCGGCCGCTGCTGATGCAGATCGAAAAGCACAACACCAACGTCATTCCCATGTTCCGCGTCCTGCTGGTGCTCGATGTCTGGGAGCACGCCTACTACCTGGATTACAAGAACGAGCGCGCCAAGTTCGTGGAAGGCTTCTGGAACATAGTCAACTGGCAGGAAGTCAACAACCGCCTGGAAGCCATTCTCAATTAATATTTTCGGAATGCCAGAGAAAAAACGACTCGGCGCTCTCTCCCTGGCGATCATTTATGTGCCCTCGCCCATCGGCTGCCTCCGCGTCAGCGGCAATGAGAAAGGCATCAGCGAAGTGGAATTCTGCGAAAAGCCGGGGCTTGAGCCCAAAGAGATCCCGGCCTGCCTGCAGCTCGCCGGCCAACAACTAGAAGAATACTTTCAGGGACGACGCCTTGAATTTGACCTGCCCCTGGACCTGCAGGGCACGGTGTTCCAAAAAGAGGTCTGGGCGGCGCTGCGCGAAGTTCCCTGCGGCCGCACCGCATCTTATGGCGATATCGCCCGCGCCATCGGCCGGCCGAAATCCAGCCGCGCCGTGGGCGGCGCCAACCACCGCAATCCCGTGGCCATCATCGTCCCCTGCCACCGCATCATAGGCAACGACGGCCGCTTGACCGGCTACGGCGGCGGCCTGTGGCGCAAGCAATGGCTTTTGGACCACGAAAAAAAATCAGCCGCCCGGCGCTGAAACCGGAAAACGGTGCCGGTGCTTGACTTTTAATGACCGTCCGCTAAAATGACACCTAGGGGCGGCGTGGTCCCGCCTACCCGGGCCGGTCGCCCGGCGGAGGAAAAATGATTCCGGATCAAGGCACTCTCGGCGAAACGGCTCCGGCCAAACTGCTGCTGGCCCTTTATGAACAAAAGCAGACCGGCATCCTGTATTTCAGGCAGAACGAGATCCTGAAAGTCTTTTATCTCAATCGCGGCAAGATCAGTTGGGCCATCTCTTCGGACGAAGGGGACAAAATAGAACATATCCTGCTGGCCAATAAAATGATCAGCCCCGAATTGCTGACCCCTTACCAATCCGGGAACAAGATCGCGGAATCTTTCGGCAAGATCCTGGTGGAAAACGGCGTGCTGAGCCTGGAAGGCCTGATCGCCGCCACCCGTGAGCAAGTGCGGCAAATCGCGTCCAGCGTCCTGCGCTGGAGCGCCG
Organism: Candidatus Aminicenantota bacterium; assembly: GCA_018262835.1. GTDB lineage: Bacteria > Acidobacteriota > Aminicenantia > UBA2199 > UBA2199 > UBA2199. Next base: position 89,300 of record JADFDP010000003.1, on the reverse strand, counting down.
GCAATTACCAGCTGGTCCAGGAATCTCCGCCAACCCGCCTGGTCAGCTTGGATCTAGAGATCCCCGGGCTTGTCAACAACTTTGTTTTGTCACAAATGGATATGAATATCGTCTGGGAAGAATTGGGGTCGCTGTCAGGAGAATTGGAGCAATCTTCACTGCCGGAGAAAAAGAACCTGTATAACCTGGACGTCGAACAGCAAGAGGTTTTCTCACGTTTCCGCCAGCCGCAGCGCCTGGAGTCGGCACTTCTGGATTTCCCCGCTGAAAGAAAATATCGCATATTGAAAATCCTGTATTTCTTTCTTCTGACCGGATTGCTGAGCAAAAAAGAACCCGATAAGATCCCCTCCTTGAACTTCAATGAGCTGGACAGTCTGTTCGGCCAGGATCCGTCCTCCGCTCAAGCCGAAATCAACATCAAAATGCCGAACATGATCAATAATGCGGAAATCAAGGACATCCCCTTGGAAGAGCTTCCTGAAATCCCGCTCATGAAGGAGAGAGAGGCGGAGGAGCACGACTTGCCGGAACTTCCCGACCTGATGCCGCCGGAAATTTCCGAAGCCAAGGAAGAAATCGGAGAAATCCAGGGCGCCGCCAAGTTGGAAAAGACAGCGCCTCGCATCCAGCCGCTGCTCAAGCCTGAAAAGCAAAGGCCGAGGTGGAAAAGCGTCACTTTTTTGTCCATCCTGCTGGCTGCCGTTCTTATCGGACTCTTTTTGTGGATGACCCGCAGCTCTGAAAATCAGGAACCTGCCGCCGCGCCCGTCGCCGCTTCCCAATCCGAACCAAAAAAGCAGCCGCCTCCGGAAACCGTTCCGGCCGAACAAAAAAATAAATCCCAGTCCAACGAAACACCAACCGCAGCAGCGGATGCCGCTCCTCAGCCGGCCGCTGAAAAAAATATCACCCGCCGGGGCGATGCCCCGCCCGCCGGAGGAGAATCCCAAAAAGAAAAAACCGCCGCGGAAGAAACGGAACCGGTTGCCGGTGAAAAACCGCCCGAAACGCATACGGCTGCAGCCCCGGCCCGGCAACGCTTCAACGCCGGCAACTTCACCGCAGCCGCCGACATCTGGCGCGGCGAACTTTTGACCTCCCAGGTCAAGTACAGCGTCCTGCTGGAAATGGACTGCCTGAAAGCATCGGTGCGCATCGCCTACCGCCAGGTGGAGGACAAGGAGAATTTTTTCCTTCTGAACAAGACCAGCCGCGATGGACGCCGCTGCTGGCTTGTCCTCTGGGGCAGATACCGCACTCAGGACGAGGCGGCTCTGGGCCTGAAGCTCATTCCGCAATATTTCTGGAAGCAGAGCGAACCGCCATCGGTGATCGAGTTAACTCCTTATCTCTAAGAACTTAACTGCAGGTTCGAAGTTCGATGTTCGAGGTTCGAAGTTGAAGAGATACGAAGGAAAAAGTATAAAGTTTAAAGTAAGAAAAGGCCTGCAGCGAACTTTTCCTGCATCCGCGGAAATGTCTTGATTCTAACTTTTTCCTTTATACTTTGTTCTTTATACTTGGATTTATTCTTCTATGTCGAACGTCGAACCCTCATTTAGAAAACGATGATCATCATGTCCTGGAGCAGCGAGTTCTTCGGGTTTTCGACGATGCGCCCCATTTCAAAACCGTTGGCATAAAAAACAAAGGTGGGGATTTTTTCCACCATCATATCCTCGACGTAGAATTTCTGGTCTGCCGTGGCTTTTTTTTCGACTTCGTAGAAATTGACCACGAACTCTGGCACGCTCAGGGTATCCAGGATCTTCAAAAAAACCGGGACCTGGTTCTTGGAATCGTCGCACCAATAGGCGAAATAAACATCGGCCTTCAGCTCCGGAGCCTTGTTCTTCAGGTTCTCGATCAACTGCGCGTCAGGCACATAGGCGTCGTAGATCTTCTTCCACTCGGGGTTCAGCAGTATATCGGGCTTGTTGACGGCCTTCTGGCCCCAGGCGCTGCCGGTCACGAAAAACAGGATTAAGACCAAAATCAATGAGTGCTTCATTTTGCCTCCTACGGGTGGTAAATTATTTTCACGGTCCCTTTTTTGCCCAAGAAAACGACGTCGCTGTCCCGGAGTTCGCGTTCATCAACCTTCTCCTCGTTCACGTACACGCCATTGGTGGAGTTGAGGTCCTTGACGAACACCTTGCCTGCTCGCGCGAAAATCTGACAATGCAGCTTGGAAACGATCGGTTCCTGGATGATGACCAGGGACTGGGAGGGATCGCGACCGATCAGCAAGGGGTTGTCGGTAATCAGATAAGAACTGATCTGCTGATTGCCGACCAGCACTTCAATTTTGCCGTGGATGCCGGGAGAAGGGGCCGAACGGTTCTCACTCGCCGGCTGGGATTCGACCTGGGTCAGGTCCATGTCCGCGGCCATGACCACAGGGGGCTCTGCGGATCGGATTTCGGGAAAAACCTCCCGGCGGCGCCGACGGGAGATCCACAGTATAAAAATGACAACCGCTGCCACCACGGCGGCGGCCAGCAGCAACTGGATTTTGTTTTCCTGCCAGAAGCCCAGAAATGAAAAACCGGCAACGCGATCGGAAATGGAATGCCGGAGGGGGCAATACCCGCGATCGGCAGCAGCCGGCGCCGGGAACGCATTTTTTTTCATCCAGGCCTCCTATAATACGTATCGGTTGATGAAATCGACAAGAAACCTTTCCTTTTCCCGCCTGCTGATCCTGTTGGCCACCATGAAGGTCTCATGGATCTCCTGTCCGCTGACCGCACCGGCGATGGTGATCCTCAGGTCATTGCCCATGGAGACAGTCCGGATGTTTCCGCCCATGAGAGCGAAACTGTGATCCCCGCGGGTGTTGGAGTTGAACATGATGATCTTCTTTTTAAACTTGAGCTGGCCCAGGCAGGTGTCGCCCGGCCCGTCATGCAGGTGGACCATCTCCTGCGAAACCAGGAGATTTTCCTGCAGAGCTTTCGCCCACAAATCCTCGGCGGCGGCAAAATCGTTCAGGATAAATTTGACCCGGCCCAGCATGGGGAACGCCCGGCTTTCAACTCCGGATTTGATCAAGGCGTCGGTCAGGCGGTCGGCGGCAATGAAATGGCGCGCTTCCAGAAAACCACGCAGCCGAACCAATTCATCATCCAAGCTGCCCAGCTTGGCCATGCCGACAGGCGTATCTTGCCGGGGAATTCTCCGGCTCTGAGGCTGTGTCGTTTCCGGCAAATCCTTTGCCGGCTCATTTTTTTGCGCCGGCTGGTTCTGTTCCGCCGCCGTGTCGGTCGGGGCGGGTTCCCGGGCATCGGCTTTTGCCTGGGCAACCGTTTCCTGCTGGCTTGCAGGTTCAGCAGCAGGCTTTTTTTCGTCAACAACGAGGTTCTTTGGTTCGCCGGGCCCGGTCTCCGCCGGATCCGCATTTTCCTGCTGCTGAGCTTCGCCGGCAACCGTCGCCCCGGCCTCTTCTTCCGGCAACGCGGTCATGCCGCCCGCAGCATCCCGGGGCAATGGCTCCGAAACCTGCGTCCAGGCTTTTTCGGCCGCTCCGCCTTTGCTTTCTTCCATGCCGCTTTTTCCAGAGAGGAAAACAAACAAAATCACTCCAGCCACCAACAGGGTCAGGAAGGCAACGATTTTCAGAGGCGTCAGCAAAAAAGCGCGGCCTCTTTTTGCCGGAGCTTCGATCTTCTCGGTGACATCCGAGCCGATGGTCAAGCCGGCCTTGGTCATGTCACTGCGGATCTTTTGCAGTTCGTCGATCATGTCGCGGGCGCTTTGGAAACGTTTCTCCACTTTTTTCTGCAGGGCCATCAGGATGATTTTTTCCAACTTGATGCCGATTTCCGGATTGAAGATGGAGGGCCGTGGAGGCGGGGTCTCCAGGTGCGCTTTTTGAATCTGGAATTCGGAATTGGTCTCCGAATCGAACGGCACCCTGCCGGTGAGCACCTCATAAAAAGTGATGCCCAGGGAATACAGGTCGGTGCGGAAATCGATGCTCTTGCCAATGATCTGTTCGGGAGATGTGTACCAGGGGGTGCCGATCAACATCCCGGTCTTGGTCAGCCCCTGGGAACCGAAGATCTTGGCGATGCCGAAATCGGAAATTTTCACCTTGTTGTCTTTGCCGATCAATATATTCGCCGGCTTGATGTCGCGGTGAATCACATTGTGTCCGTGTGCGTATCGCAAACCTTCGGCGATCTGGGTGATGATATCTACGGCTTCAGCCGGGTGGAGCTGCTTTTTCTCCTGCAGCAGTTCCTTCAAACTTTTGCCCTCCACGTATTCCATGGCGATAACGTAATCGCCTTCGATCCTGTTGAAACTGAAGATCATGACGATATGGGGATGGTTCAACCGTGCCTGCGTCATGGCTTCGATCTTGAAGCGCTCCATCAACTGCTGGTTGTCGGCCAGTTGCGGGTGAATGACCTTCAGGGCCACCTCGCGGTTGAGCATGGTGTCTACGGCAAAATAGATGGTGCCCATGCCGCCCCGGCCTATCTCGGCCTGGATGAGAAAATTCCCCAGCTTGTCGCCGATCTTGATCATGTGCCGCAAGAAAGTGAAAAGAATTTGTTGCCGTCGTTGACGATCAGTTTCTGGCCATTTTCCATATCGACCAATATTTTGACGATATTGAACTGGTAATCGCTGAAAGAGTACCGGAACGTGACTTCCTGCTTGCCGGCGCTGATCTCGACGCATTGATCCTGGTAATAGCAAACCAGCGCCCGGTCTTTGAAGTATTCCAATGCCAGGGGTTGGCGCGCTGGCATGCCGGCGAATTCCATTATTTTTTCGACAGTGCCCCTGAGGGAAAAAACCGCGGTAAGGTTTTTTTCCGGGTCGCTGTACAGCATGGTCATCTGGCCGCCAACATTTTTGAAAAACAGCCGCGTCCGTTCGGAATAGGTCAGTTCCGGGATCGGTACCGGCATGTTTTCCGGAGTCTGCCATTTTGTTATTGCATAGTAGAGGTTCAGATCATGAAATATGAATATGTTCTCGTTGATGAAATCGGGCACAATCCACTTCTGGATATTGGGGATTTCATAGATCGGTACGCCCGAGGAATCGATCCCCTTGGAAAACAGAGAATTGGCGTTTTGAATGCCAAGCAGTGCTTTTTTTATGCCTTGCTTCTGCAACCGGTAGCCGAGCCTCTTGGTTTGCTCCCTCCTGAGCAGATAGATCCCGGTATCGCCGCAGGGAATGACTTGGTCATCGGCAGCCAATTCGATGGTTTGCCATGACTGGTCGTCCAGGTGGAAAACATAAAGCCAGTCGTTTTTGACAATATGGAGCTTGTGGCCGCTCAAGAACCGGCAGTCGGAGGCGGTAATCCCCATGACATTGAGCCGGGAGCCATCCATCTCTCGGATCGCCTGCCTCCTTTTTCCCACAGGCTTCGATTCGGATTTGACGGCGATATCCTTTCCCGCCATGCTGCCGCCGTGGCCGGGGACGAAAAAAATGTACCACAATCCGGCAAGTATGGCCAGCAAGACCAGTACGGCGATCACGCTGATCAGCTTGCGCCGCGGCCGGCTCAGGCGGATCGGTTTGGTTTTTTCCAGCATCTCCAGGGAACCGATGCGAACCACCTGCACCGTAATGTTATCGGAACCGCCGTTGGCGTTGGCCAGCTTGACCAGAGTGTCGGCCGCCTCTTCCGGGTAGTCGCCCATGGTCACTTTCAGGATGGCATCATCAGCCAGCATGTTGCTCAGGCCGTCGGAACACATGACCAGGGCGTCGCCATCCTCGAGGATGATGTCATTCATGATTTCCGGAGTAAAAGCTTCCCGGGCGCCGAGCGACATGTAGAGCACGTTTTTCTGAGGATGATCACGCGCCTCATCGGCGGAGATCCTCCCCTCTTCGACCAGTTTTTCTACAAAAGAATGGTCGGTGGTTATTTTTTTTATCTTGTTCCTGCGGATCAGGTAGACACGCGAATCGCCGACATGGGCGATGAACGCTTTCATGCCGGCGATCACCACGGCAGAGAAGGTTGTGCCCATCCCCCTTTTCTCGATATCGGCCGCGGCCTTTTTGAAAACCATGGAATTGGCTTTTCTGACCGCCAGCTCCAAACTGTTCGCGATAGGGGTGTTTTTCTTCCTCAGGCTTTTATAGGTTTCAAAGAATGTCACCGAGGCCAACCTGGAGGCAACATCTCCGGCCTGGTGCCCCCCCATGCCGTCGGCCACGATGAACAGGAATTCATTGTCACCGATTTTTTCATTCAAAAAAAAATCTTCGTTGGTGGTGCGCACTTTGCCGATGTCGCTCTTGGCAAAAAAATGGATATCCATTTTTATTGGCTCACCATGAATTGCTCCCGCCGTTTTTTTTGCGCCGCGGTTTTTCTCCCGGCTTCCCCTCGGTTTTGCGGCAACATGGCCATCTGAGCGGAAAAAATCATCTCCTGCCTCCGTTTTTCTATTAACACAATGATTTTTTTTTGTCAATCGCACCCACAGTGAAATGGCACCAATGGTTCAGCTTTTGGGAGCCCGAGCGGCGGGAACGGCCTTGGCCACCGCGGCGGCCACCAGTTCCTGATAACGCTCAGGAGTGTGGTGTTTCAGGCAATATTCCCGCGCCTGGCCGGCAACCTTCAGGCCCTGCGGACCGGCTGCCAAGCGGATCCCGGCGGCAAAGGGCTCGGCCGCGGGCGCGGCCAGAATGGCCATATCGGGAGTAATGGTTTGCGTGTGCGTCGGCAGGTCGGTGGCCACGACCGGCACACCGCTGGCCAGGTAAGAATAGATCTTCAGCGGGATGTTGGTCCCCAATGTTCGCGGTGAGACCAGGACATCGGCCGCCTTCAAGTAGCAGGGGATCTCCTTGGAGCGCTTCTGCCCGAGCAGCAGCACCCTGTGCTCCTGCCCTTTGGCCTGCAGCCTGCGGCGCAGCTCCTCCACCTGGTCGTGCTTGCCGCCGATCAGCACCAGGCGGAAACCTTCATCCAAAAAATCCAGGGTGTCCAGCAACAGGGGAATGCCCTGGTACGGTTCCAGGGTGCCGGTGTAGATGACGATCTTTTTGCCGTCGGGGTTTATCGCGTTTTTCAGGCGCAGCAGTTTTTCCCGATCGCAGACCGCCGGACGGTCGTCCATGAAATTCTCGATGAGCGTCAGCTTGGCCGCAGCGGTAATTCCGGCGGCATGGTCGTAGAGCGAGCGGCAGATGACGATGACCGAGGCGGCATTCCTCAAGGAGAGCGTTTCGATAATCCTGAAAAAGCGGATCACGGCTTTCGAGCGGGTGAACTGGAAATTATCCATCTGCTGGACCAGCGAGGAATGCATGTCGTACAGATGGGGTATCTTGGTCATTTTCTGACAGAAAACACCCATGATGTTGCCTTCCTCATGGGTGTGGATCAGATCGTATTTTTCCTTGAAAAGCCGGCTGACTGCTTTTAGAAATAGGAACAAATCCAGAACCAGTTTGGCGAATGACGGTCCGGTTTTTACCGCCTTGATCCAGGGCGGCCCCCAGCTGCGAAAGATCTTCAGCCCGGGGAGATGCTTGTCCACCCCGAATGGATAAGTGACCAGGTCAATGGTATGCCCCAGTGCCGACAGGGCCTTGATGCGGAAATATTCGGAAAATGGCGTTCCCCGCGGTTCAAAAAAGGGTTCGGGGGCGATCATCAATATTTTCATTTTCAAACCCTATCAGTTCGCGGATGGAATATTCATTTTTATCCAGCCCTTCATGGTAAATGCGTGAAAGCATCTCGGCCAGCAGCCCCAGGGAAATGGCCTGAAAGCCCAGGAACACCATCAGTAGAGTGAAGAACAGCAGAGGCCGGTTGGCGATGCCCTGGTTGAGCACGAACTTGGTGTAGGTCAGGTACATGCCGCTGAAAACCCCGGTCAGAATCATCAGCAAGCCGGCGCCGCCGAAGACCTGCAGGGGACGGTGCGAATAAGCCAGCAGGAATTTTATCGATATCAGGTCAAGCACGACGCGGAAAGTCCTGCTCAGCCCGTATTTGGACCTGCCGAATTGGCGGCTCCTATGGTTGACGGCGACCTCGGTGGAACGAATGCCCATGCGCGAGGCGATGGCCGGGATATAGCGGTGCATCTCGCCGTACAGCTTCAGGTTCTTGACCACATCGCTGCGAAAGCCGCGCAGGGTGCACCCATAGTCATGCAGCTTGACGCCGGTGATCCAGGAGATCAGTTTGTTGCCGAAAAAGGAAGGCACCCTGCGGGTCAGCCACTTATCATGGCGGTCACGGCGCCAGCCGTTGACGATGTCGAAACCCTCGCGCACCCTGTCCACCAGCAGGGGGATGTCGGCCGGGTCGTTCTGCAGATCGGCATCCATGGTGATGACCACTTCCCCACGGCAGTAGGCAAAACCAGCGGAAATAGCGGCGCTCTGCCCAAAGTTCTTGCGGAGGTGGATGATCTTTACCCGAGGGTCGCCGGCGCGTATCTTCTTCAAAACCGCGAGGGAATCATCGGCACTGCCGTCATCGACGAAGATGATCTCGTACTCCTCGGCCCGGTCCTTGATCGCTGCGATGATCTCTTCATGAAGCAAGCCGACGTTTTCAGCTTCATCGAAGACCGGGATGACGATGGAAACAAGTGTTTTCTTCATTACCTATTTTTAGCACAGATAATTGGTTTTTACAAGGGAAGAGACAGATGATGAGGTTCAATATTCGACGAAAAATTTAAATTCCAAATCACAAGCACCCAATCCCAAATAAGCACCAGGCTCCAATGACCGAATGACCAAAACGAAGAAGAGAAACTGAAAGGGCTGCTGTTTGGGTCAACGGAATTTGGAATTTGGGATTTATTTGTAATTTGGGATTTGGAGCTTGGAACTTTACTTATGCCTTACACTTTGAGCCGTACGCCGCAAACAAAATCATAACCAGGTTGACATTTATTCGTATTTGCGTTATTATTTTTTATTAAGAGATTAGGGCTTTGCAACAAACAGACCGAACAGAATTTATCTTCTGTCTCCCAAGCATGATTCCCGACCGCTCAATCAAACCAATGAAAAGAGGATTTTGACAAATGAATTTTGAACAATTGCAACTCAACGCCCCGTTGCTGCGGGGCATCGCCGACATGGGATTCACCGAGTTGACCCCGGTCCAGGAAAAGACCCTGGGCATTTCCCTGTCCGGCCGCGACGTGGCCGTGCAGTCGCAGACCGGTACCGGCAAGACCGCCGCATTCCTGATCACCATCTTCCAGCGCCAGCAGGCGGCAGCCGCCGCCTGGCGCAAGGCGCTGATCATTGCCCCCACCCGGGAGCTGGCCGTGCAGATCGAGGCCGAGGCCAGGCTCATCGGCCGCCACCTGAACCTGAAGATCGGCTGTTTTTACGGCGGCGTGGGCTACAACCGCCAGGAAGCCCAGTTGAAACGGGGCGTGGACATCATGGTCGGCACTCCGGGCCGCCTGCTCGACCTGGAGCAGAAAGGCACGTTGAGCATGAAGAACATCGGCTTTCTGGTCATCGACGAGGCCGACCGACTGTTCGACATGGGCTTTCTGCCCGATATCCGCAAGATCCTGCGCCGGGTACCGGCGCTGCAATACCGCCAGACCATGCTCTTCAGCGCCACCCTTTCCGGGCCGGCCCTGCAGATCGCCCGCGAATACATGAACCAGCCCGAAAAAATATCGATCACCCCGGAACACATGACCGTGGACACGATCAGCCAGGAACTCTACCATGTGGGCAGCCGCGAAAAGATCAACCTGCTGCTGGGCATCCTGAAGCGGGACAACCCCAGGAGCGTGCTGTTCTTCACCAATATGAAGTGCGACGCCGAACGGCTGAGCAAGCGGCTGGAACTCAACGGCTTCCCCAACGAATTTTTGACCGGCGACCTGGCCCAGAGCCGGCGCCTGCGCATCATCGACGACTTCAAGTCGGGGAAAGTGCTGTTCCTGGTTGCCACCGACGTGGCCGCCCGCGGGCTGCACATCGAAGGCCTGGACATGGTGGTCAATTATGACCTGCCCGGCGAAAGCGAGAACTACGTGCACCGCATCGGCCGCACCGCCCGGGCCGGAAAGAGCGGCAAGGCCGTGACCCTGGCCTGTGAAAAGTACATCACCAACCTCGAGCCAATCGAAACGCTGATCAACGCCAAGATCCCGGTCGTGTTCCCGGAAGACGACATGTTCCTGCGCGACAAAAGCCGCGGCCTGATCTTCAAACCCGGCAGGTCCGGAGCCCCGGCCGGACGCGGTCAGCATCCCGGCCAAACACGCGGCAGCCGACCCCAGGGGGGACGGTCCCATGGCAGCCGCCCCGGCGGCCGCTCACGGCACGAGCAGCGCCGGTCATATTAAAAATATAAACACCGCCCGCAAAAGGAGTCAGAATGGCCCAAGGTGAAAGCAAGCAGATCATTTTTTCCATGGCCAATGTCAGCCGCGTCCACCCGCCCCACCGCCAGGTGCTCAAGGACATCTCCCTTTCCTTTTACTACGGCGCCAAGATCGGCGTCCTGGGCCTGAACGGCTCGGGCAAGAGCAGCCTGCTGAAGATCATTGCCGGCGTAGACCAGGATTTCCAGGGCGAAGTCATCCCGGCCCGCGACTACTCGCTCGGCTTTCTGGAACAGGAGCCGAAACTCGACCCGGGAAAAACCGTCAAGCAGGTCATTTCCGAAGCCGTGCAGCCGGTCCTGGACAAGCTGGCCGAATTCGATCGCGTCAATGAGGGCTTCGCCGACGCCTCTTTGAGCGAAGTCGACATGGAAAAACTGATCGCCAGGCAGGCCGCCATCCAGGAAAAGCTGGATGAGATGGACGCCTGGAACCTGGACAACCGCCTGGAGAACGCCATGGATGCCTTGCGCTGCCCGCCCGGTGACGCTTCCGTGCAGAACCTTTCCGGGGGCGAGAAACGGCGCGTGGCCCTCTGCCGCCTGCTGCTGCTGGAGCCGGACATCCTGCTCCTTGACGAGCCCACCAACCATCTCGACGCCGAGTCGGTGCAGTGGCTGGAACACCACCTGCAGGAATACAAGGGTACGATCATCGCCGTCACCCACGACCGCTATTTCCTGGACAACGTGGCCCAGTGGATACTGGAACTTGACCGCGGCGAAGGCATCCCCTGGAAGGGCAACTACTCATCCTGGCTGGAGCAGAAGCACCAGCGGCTGGCCAGCGAAGCCAAGGCCTCGGAGCGGCAGCAGCGGCAGCTGGAACGCGAGCTGGAATGGGTGCGCATGTCGCCCCGGGCCCGCCAGGCCAAGGGCAAAGCCCGCCTGAGTTCCTATGAAAAGCTCCTCGCCGCTGACAAGGCCGTGCGCATCGAGGAAGCCCGCATCTACATCCCTTCGGGCCCGCGCCTGGGCGAGCTGGTCATCGAGGCCGACGCCATCGGCAAATCCTACGGCGACAAGGTGCTCTTCGAGAATTTGTCGTTCAGCCTGCCCCGGTCCGGCATCGTCGGCGTCATCGGTGCCAACGGCGCCGGCAAGACCACGCTGTTCCGGCTACTGACCGGCCAGGAAAATCCCGACAGCGGCTCCATCCGCCTGGGCGAGACCGTCAAGCTGGCCTATGCCGACCAGGAGCGCGAGGCCGTCGACCCGGACAAACCGGTCTGGGAAGTGATCGGCGGCGGCCAGGAGTCCTTCATGCTGGGCGGCAAGCTGGTCAACGCCCGCGCCTATGCCTCCTGGTTCAACTTCACCGGCGGCGACCAGCAGAAAAAGGCCGGAGTCCTGTCCGGCGGCGAAAGGAACCGGCTGCACCTGGCGCGCATCGTCAAGGCCGAGGCCAACGTGCTGCTGCTCGACGAGCCGACCAACGACCTCGACGTCAACACCTTGCGCGCTTTGGAAGACGCGCTCGACGACTTCGCCGGCTGCGCCGTGGTCATCTCCCATGACCGCTGGTTCCTGGACCGCATCGCCACCCACATCCTGGCTTTCGAGGGCGAGAGCCGCGTCTGCTGGTTCGAAGGCAATTACTCCGACTATGAAGCCGACCGCCACCGCCGCCTGGGCCACGAGGCCGACCGACCGCACCGCATCCATTACCGCAAGCTCAAGCTCGATTGAAGGGAGGAGGAATCATTTCCCCCGCAAGCGCACCGATCCATTTCCGCTGCGCGCCGCTGATTGACAAAGGACCGGAATTCAAATAAAATCAGACACCATGAGCGCTCACAGCAAGATCTCCTTTGTTTTCCTGTTGGTCGCCTTTGCGGCGGTCCCGTCGCTGCTCTCCCGGGACCGCTCCATTCCGCTGGAAAGTTTTCGGTTCGGCGGAAGAATTTATTCCCTGAACGCCGTGTTTCACGCGGCCGGGGCCGACCTGGCCCTCAGCCAGGGGCGCAGGACCATCGGCCTCAACACCGGCATGGAGGGCGAGAACATCCTGCTGGGAACCAGAACCGGCAGCGACAATTTTTATGTTTTCTGGCTGAATTACCGGCAAAAGGCCATCCGCCTGGCTTTTTACGACCATCGCCTCAACCGCAGCCGCCTATTGCCGCTGACGGATTTCTCATTTATCGCCTTGCCGGAAATCATTGAAGAAAACAGCAGCCTGCAGGGCCTGGTGTTCCTGGGCAACCGCTCAAGCAACGATGATCTGTTCTATTTTGAACCGGAAAAAGATCTGCTGACGGCGCTGACCGAGACACCGTTTTCGGAAAAGGGCTTCAAGCTTCTGGAAATTGACGACCGGCTTGTAATTGAGACCTGTTCCCTATGGGCGCAATACCGCTATCTTTTCGATCCCCGGCTGCGAAAAAGTGTCCTTCTGGAAGAAAAGCATTTTCCCGCCAGGCAGAAAAAAAGCGCTGCCGCGGTGACCCCGGAATATTATAATACCTATATCGGCTTCGGCGACAGCATCACCTGGGGGGAGATCGAGGGCGTGCAGCGCCTCGACCTGTGCTACCTGACCCAGATGCGCGACACTTACCTGCCCGCGATTTATGGCCCTTCCCAATTCATCAACCTGGGTGTGCCCGGCGATGATACATCGGCCGGGGCGCAGAGGATCGACCAGGACCTGAACGACCACCCCGGTTTTTATTTCCTCCTGATGCTGGGAGTCAACGACGCCATTCGGAGAGAACTCTCCGTGGATAGCGCCCTGGAAAACCTGAGCTATATCATGGACGCTGCCCAGGCCCGAGGCATGCGGATCATAGCCTCCACCCTGACACCCAGCAAAGCCCACTTTTCTTTGTACTCTTACTACTGGGAAAACTTGCAGGAACTCAGCGCCGGCATCCTCGACCTGGCCGGGGAAAAAAACGTCCCCAGCATCGACCCCCTGACCGCATTCATGAACACCAATCCCCCGGACGGCTGGAGGGACCTGCTGGAAAACATCATTCCCAATATCAGCAGCGGCAACCACCCCAACGCGGCGGGACACAGCCTGATCGCATCCCTTTTCACTCCGGCCCTGGCCGCCTTCCCGCCCCTGGGCCCGCAGAACATCACCATTCTGAATCCCCAGGACAAGTTGAAAAGAAATGTGCATTGGGACCCCTGCTATGAGTCCGATTTCAGCTATTATCACATCGAATTCGGCTTCAAGCCCCTGACATTCGATTATTCTTTGAACCATGCGGCCAGCCATTACACCTTCAACCTTTTCCCTTTCCTGCCCCAGCTCTATTTCCGTATCCAGACCGTCGATCACGGCGGCAATGCCAGCGTTTATTCCTCCCAGAAATCACCGATCGCGGCTACTCCGCGGTTAAAAAAAGAAAAATAACCTTGGACCCGGCCAGACCGGGAGCCAGAGAGGCAAAGCAGGAAGCAATGGCAGCGATCAAAAGAGACGTGGCCGGTTCAGCCAACCTAGCGTTCGACCTGATCATTGTCGGCGGCGGCATATACGGGACCATGCTGGCCCTGGAAGCCGGCCGGCGCGGCAAGCGGGCCCTGCTGCTGGAGAAAGACGACTTCGGCGGCGCCACCAGCCTAAACCACCTGCGCACGGTCCACGGCGGCCTGCGCTACCTGCAGTCGCTCGACCTGCCCCGCTATTTCGAATCGGTTCCCGAACGGCGCTGGTTCCTGGCCAATTTTCCGGCCCTGGTCACGGTGCTGCCATGCCTGATGCCGCTGTACGGCCGCGGGCTCAAGCGGGCGAGCATCATGCGCGCCGCCCTGCTGCTCAATGATTGCCTGGGCTTGAAGCGCAATGCCGGCGTCGCCAAGCCCCAATGCCTGCCGCTTGGGAAAGTGGTCGGCAAGCGTTTTATGCGCAACGCTTTTCCCCAGGTGGACCGCCGGGGACTGCAGGCCGGCGCCCTGTGGTACGACGCCGCCATGCCCGAACACCAGCGCCTGCTGATGGAGATCCTGCGCTGGGCCTGCGAGCTGGGCGCCATCGCCCTCAATTACGTGCGGGGGGAAAGCCTGCTCCTGCAGCACGGCAAAGTGGGCGGAGTCCTGGCCCAGGACCGCCAAACCGGTCAAAGTCTGGAATTCCGCGCCCCCATCGTCATCAACGCCGCCGGGCCATGGTGCCGGCAGGTGGCACAGAAATTCGACCAGGACCATCCCCGGCTCCTGCGCAACCGTCTGCTGCTTTTCAACATTCTTTTTAAAAGAAAGGCGCTGAGCGAATACGCCTTGGCCCTGGCCCCCCCCGGCCGACCCGACCATACCTATTTCATCCACAACTGGAAGGGCCGCCTGCTGGCCGGAACGGCCGAGATTCCGGTCGCGGCCGAAAAGGAAGACCCGCGGCCGGCGCCGGAGGACATCGCAGATTTCGTAGCCGACATGAACGATGCCGTTCCCGAGTTGCTGCTGAGCGAAAAGGACATCGAACACGTCTACGCCGGGATCCTGCCCGCTGCGGCGACCGGCAGACTATCCGGCCGCGAGGTGATCCTGGATCACGGCTTGTACGGGGGCCCGGCAGGATTGTTCAGCGTCTCCGGAGTCAAATACACGACCTCGCGCCTCGTGGCCGAAAAGACCTTGAAAAAGGTGTTCGCCGGCTGCAAGGCCAAAAGGACATTGCCGCCGCCGGAAGCCAACTCCAAACGCTGGTTTTTCCCCTATGACTGGCAGTTGGCCACCACCGCTGACCTGAGCTGTCTCAAGCCGCTGATCGAGGAGGAGTCCGTGATCCATCTCGACGACCTGCTCTTCCGCCGCTGCGGGCTGGGAGAAAACCGCCGCCGCCTGGCGGAACTGCTGCCGCGACTGCGGCCGCTGTTCTCTTCCTGGAACGACCTGCGCTGGCAGCAGGAAAGCGAACGGCTGAAAACCCAGCTGCAGGCCAAGCCCTGATCCATGCCGCTGCCAATCGGGCATGCCCTGGCCGGGATCGCTTTTTTTAAAGCCCGTCCCGGCATGTTTTTTGCGAGCCGCTGGCACGAGGCCCTGTTCTTGATTTTTCTGGCCAACCTTCCCGACGCCGATTTCCTGCCCGGCATGGTCCTCGGCCATCCCAACCTGTACCATCATGGCATCTTTCACAGCTTGGGCGCCGCCCTGGCCATCGGCGCAGCCGGCGGCTGGTTTTTTTACCGGAAAAAAAAGCGCTTTTGGGAGCCGGCGGCGGCAGTTTTTCTGGTTTTCTACGCGCACCTGCTGCTGGATTTTTTTACCCAGGATTTCGTCGCCCCCTACGGACTGCCGCTTTTCTGGCCCTTTTCACGCCAATATTTCATTGCCGCCCGGCCGTTCTTCATCAATATTACCCGCTCAGGGGAGTCGAGTGATTTCTTCATCAGCCTATTCAACCAGCACAATCTGGCTGCGGCAGGGCGCGAAATCCTGATATTGGGCGGCCTGCTGGCTGCGGTCATGATGGTTCGCCGCCTGCTGAAAAAAAAGGTTCGTTGAAATTAAAAAATCGTTCCCTGAATCAGGGAATGAGAGCTATTCCCAATTCAATACAGCGCTTTTTTTCCCCATGATGTTGCAGTAGGCCATGACGGTCACGATGTCGCCCTTTTTCAAAGGCCTGTCGACAAACAGGAAGATCTCTTCCTGAAAATCGGCTGTTTCCTGCCGCTCATAGGTTTTCTCGGTCAAAAGTTCCTTGCCCGAGTAAATCGAGATCTTTTCAATGTAGTGCTTCTCCTGATTGCTCACTTTGTGCAGGACCTTGACGCTCAGTGCCGCGGTTTCACTGTCATAACTCAGGTCGATGGATTTCGGCGCGTGGGCGTTCAGCAAAAATGCCAGCAGGAAAAAAGCCGGGAAAATTATTTTTTTCATTTTGCCTCCTTTGCATCGGGGCTCCGGCATTAAAATACACGGTTTACAAAAGGCTGTCAATCCATTAAAATAAAACATGGAACAACCATTCACGCAATCCTCCCTGTTCATCTGGGTCATCCTGCCGCTGCTCATCTTTCTGGCCCGCGTGGTTGACGTCAGCCTGCAGACCATCCGCATCGTTTCGATCTCGCGGGGCATCCGCTGGCTGGCGCCGCTGGTGGGTTTTTTCGAAGTGCTGATCTGGCTGCTGGCCATCGGCCAGATCATGAAAACGGTATCGCACCCGGTGGCCTACATCGCCTATGCCGCCGGTTTCGCCACCGGCACGGCCATCGGCCAAAGCATCGAGCACCGGCTCTCCCTGGGCATGGTTCTCTTGCGCGTCATCACCTCGTATCCCAGCCATGAATTGCGCCGGCAGCTGCGCGAGCTGAATTTCGGCTCCACCTCGGTCCCGGGCCAGGGAGCCGAGGGGCCGGTGGAGATCGTTTTCACCGTGATCCGCCGCCAGCATCTGCGGCAGGTGCAGGCGCTGGTCCGCGAAATCCTGCCCGACGCTTTTTATTCGGTCGAAGAAGTGGCCGGCGCCCGGGAAACGGTCTATCCCGCGCCGCCAGGTTCCGAACGCGACCCTTTCCGTCTGCTGCGCCTTTTCAGCAAGCGCAAATAGGACGCAGGTTCCCGCGTCATGCCAGCCGAAACTGCCAGGATCATCGGCAGGGATTCAGTTCGATGGTGACATGGACAAGCTCGCTGAAGACCTGCAAACGGTTCTTGTAGTCGGCGAGCGGGCAATTTTTTGCCGTAACCAGTGAGATGATGCAGGCATATTTGTCCTGGGCCACTTTCCATAAATGCATGTCGCTGACCCGGGTGTCCCCGTCTTCTTCCATCTTGAGGCGAATGGCTTCGACCAGCGGCGAATCCATTTCGCGCTCCAGCAGGATGCCGGAGGTCTCTTTCAGCAGGGAGGCCGCCCAGTTCAGGATCAAAACCGCGCCCAGGATGCCGACGGCCGGGTCGAGCCAGTTCCAGCCAAAGTACTTTGCCGCCAACAGAGCCGCAATGGCCAGCACGGACGTCATGGCATCGGCCACAACGTGCAGGTAGGCCGACTTCAAATTCAGATCCTGCCGCCAGTGTTCATGGCAGCCATGTTCCGGCCGGCGGCCGCTGAAATTGAGGATGGCCGCACTCAGCAGGTTGACCGCCAGGCCGATCAGCGCCATGATAATCGCCTGGTCGTAACGAATGGCCAGGGGCTTGAAGAACCGGCCAAGCGCTGTGGGTACCATGGCGGCGCCGGCCAGGCCCAACACGATGGCGCTGCTGTAGGCGCCGAGTATTTCGATCTTCCAGGTGCCGAAGGTAAAGCGCCGGTCATGAGCATATTTCCTGGCCAGGATGTATGCCAGCAGGGAGATGCCCAGGGCGAAGGCGTGGGTGCCCATGTGCCAGCCGTCGGCCAGCAGGGCCATGGAATTGGCCAGCCATCCCAGCACGATCTCGGCGATCATGGTCAGGAAAGTGATGGCGACGACAAGGAGCGTCCGCTTTTCCAGCGTCTTTTTATCGGCGTGAAACAGGTGAGGGTGCTGCCACAATTCAAGGTTTTTCTGAGGCATGGCTTTTCCCTTTTTGATCATTGCGGCATCCGCATCATTGTAGCATATTTGGCCGCGGCTGAAAATGCGGTCTGGACAACGCCGCCGGTTAAAAAAAAAGGGACAGGCCGAAGCCTGTCCCCGGTCACAGGAGGGTGGAAGCGATCAGATCCAGGTTTTTTCGCAGATTCTTTTCAAGCGTTCGTCGACCTTGATCCTGACGTGATCCAGCTTTTCGTGAACATGCCGCATGATCCCATCGATATCGGGCATGTCGGGCAGGCAGGGCAGGTCCATGTCGACCTCGGGGATATGGATGTCCATCTCGGGCAATTCAAGGTGATCGATCTCAACGTCCTTGCCGCCGGAGATGATGCGCATGACGCGCTGGTGCCGTTCGTAGTCGGGTTCGGCCTTGAGCATTTCTCTTTTGCCGTGGCGAACGACCGAGATGGCGACGCTGTCGCCTTTTTTCAAAGCCGCCAGAACCTCATGAATGTCTTTGCTGCCGCTGACCGGCTTGCCGGCCATCTGCACGATGACGTCGCCGGACTGCAAGCCGGATTTGGCGGCTGGAGTGTCTTTCTCCACGCGGGTGACCAACACGCCTTCGCCGGCCTTGACGCCGAAATAAGCGGCCAGGTCGGCGTCCAACTCCAGCAAACTGACGCCCAGGTAAGGGCCGGAACGGATGATCTTGGAGAAGGGGGCGCTCTTCCAGGCAAAACGCTTGGGTCGCTCGAGGCGGCCCAGAACAGCCGTCACGGCCAGCGTTTTGCCGCCGCGCCAGAGGTCGATTTTTACCGAGCCGCCCGGCGCCAATTCACGGACGACTTCCGACAGCGACTGCGGGTCGCGGATTTTTTCGCCGTTGACCGACTGGATGACGTCATCTTCCAGAATGCCCGCCTTGGCGGCGCCGCTCTCCTTTTCAACCGTGGCCACCTGCACTCCATGGGCGACACCCAGTTCGTCGCGTTCGGCGCGGTCCAGGTGACGCACCGAAACCCCGAGGTAACCACGCTCGCTTTTTTCAGCGGCCAGCAACGCCAGGGTCCCGGTCAGGACCAGGGCCACGGCCACAAGGCAGACGGCTTTCATTGCGCCGTTGGGTCTTTTGAACTTATCCATTATGACCTCCTCATAATTTGTCCTTCACCCGTCAAGATGCCGGCAAACCGGAAAAAGTTTCATTTCAGGATTGTTTTCACTGCGGACATCCTTTCGCGGGCAGATCCCAACTCTGCCGGGGCATGAAAAAAGCGCTTTGCCGGTGAAATCGAAATTTCCTTTTTTTTAGACAATTATGCTATAATTAATTCAGAGGGAAATGTGGACAAAGAAAGGCAGCATATCCGCTTTGACCCGGCGGTGGAGATCGTCGGCTATTTTGAACTATGCAATGAAGTGACCGGGGAATTCCAGAATCGCGAAGAATTCATCATTAAGAATATCTCCCTGGGCGGCTTCAATCTCATTTCCAACTACCCGCCGGCCATCGAAAACAAATACAAGATTTTCATCAACTACGGCAACCGGAAGCACGATTATCAGATCAAGGTCATCCACTCGCGCATCCTGCGCTTCCAGGACCAGCCGGACGGCATCCTCAAGCCCGGCATCGTCTATTCCACCGGCTGCGTGATCCTGGATGAAACCGAACCGCAAAAAGACCTGGTCCTGGAGATCATCAAAAACGACTGCGGCTATCCGGCTCCGGAAGCACCCGCGACCTGAATCAATTCATTGGCTCCCGACACGTACGCTCGGGAAAGCGATGCAGCCTTGACAGCGCTTGCCCCCTTAACAAAAACAGGGATGCCAGCTTTCTCTCAGCGCTTGCGGATAGTGAACTCCTTGCTGCTGGCACTGTAACTTGAACCGGCCCTGGTGGCGCGCACGATGATGACGGCACCGGGATAGGTTCCTCGCGGCAGGTTGCGGGTGCCGCCGACGTGGTCCATCACCCTCCAAGAGTAGCTCTTGTCCATGGGTGAAAACCCTTCGGCAATGACCAGCCGGCGCAGAGGAGAACCGGAAGGGAAATCCAAGATGATCTCACCAACGAAGCCTTCGAGCTTCTGCGCGTTCCAGCGTATCACCTGGGTGCTGTCTTCATCCCAGACTTCAGCGGCGGCGGGTTTGACAACCCAGATGCCGGGCGGAGCCTGAATCGAGAATTCGGTTTCCGAAACATCGGTGAAGCGGAAGTCCAGCGTACGGATGCGGATCTTGAAGTTCGTGCCGGTCATATGCTTGGCTCCTCCCGAGGAAGAAAGGATGTTCCTCCAGGTGAAGAACCCGGTGTTGACGAAATGGCTTTCGGCCAGGACCATCTCCAGGGCACCGCCGCGCAGCAGGTCGATGCGCACGTTGCCGTCAAGGTTTTGGGCATCCCACTCGATGGTGTAATAGCTCCCCTGGGTTAGGGTTTCGCCGCCGTTCGGCGAAACAAGGCTGAGGCTGGGTGCCACCCAGGCCAGGATGCCGATCCAGCCGCTGTAACCGACCACCGCACCCTGGGAGATCTTTACCCGGTAAGAGCCTTCGGGAACCGCATCGGGCACCAGATATTCCAGCGGCGAACGGTTGTAAGGGTGGCTGGCCGAAACGAGGTAAAGTTCCGCCGTGCCATGTTTTTCCAGTTCAATGCGTACGTTGCCGTTGATACAGCTGCTGGTCCAGGCGATGCGCATGCTGTTCCGCGCCCGGAATACCGCGGTCGGAGGAGGTTCGGTCACGGCGATGCTGGCCGAACTGGAACCTATCTCAAAAGCCGGGCTGTCGCCGATCACGTCAGGAGCACCCGTTGTCCTGACCCTGATGAAATAATCGCCCGCGGGCACGGAGGCGGGGACCGCGGCGGTCCCGAAGCTCCCGTCGTTGGGGGTGCTGTCGGTGATGTCCCAGACGGAAGCTTCCGTTTCTGGGGCACCCGACCGGCGCAGGCGGATTTTTACCGTGTCCGACATGGTGCCCGATATCGACCAGGTAATCGTGTGGGTGCTCCCTGGGCACCATAAATCACCCGCCGCGGGAGAGGTCACGGTGATCGACTGGGGATAAGCCAACAGGGCCGCAAATGAAAACAAGAATATAGGTAAAATCACACATTTTATTTTCATTGTTTCCTCCTTTTTAATCAATAAATAAAAATGAAGGCCGTTTATCTCAATTTGTTTTAAAATTAATCAGGCTGCAAATCATTCCGCATTTTCACAAGTTTTTTTTCCAGCGTGAACCTCCGCACCGGCTTGCCCAGGGCATGCAAAGAACCGCTGCCGGTAACGTGCAG
Organism: Candidatus Aminicenantota bacterium; assembly: GCA_018262835.1. Lineage (GTDB taxonomy): Bacteria > Acidobacteriota > Aminicenantia > UBA2199 > UBA2199 > UBA2199. The sequence continues at coordinate 68,179 of JADFDP010000003.1, read as the reverse complement.
GGCAGCCCCGGCAGGGATGCCGAACCCTTCGGCGGCACCGGTCAATTGCAGCAGCGTTTTGAGTTCCTCCCACTGCTCTTTCTCGGCATGGGTATCGCAAAGCAAGGAGGCCAGGCCCAGGCAGGGGAATATGCCAGCCGTGGCGTCATCCGCGGCGTCGGCCCAGCGCACCCAGCTTTGCGCCAGCATGATGCTGCCGGCGGAGAGTCCGATGAACGGTTTTCCGGCCTGATGGAGCTCCTTGAGCAGGGAGGCGAAGCCGGTCTGCTCAAGGACGCGCATGCCGGCTTCCACATCTCCACCGCTGACAAAGATCAAGTCGGCTCCCTGCAGCAAGTGGCGGGCCTTGGCCCGATCGGCACGACGGGAAGCCAGCGCGGCCAGGCTCACGCTGCCGGCGCCCGCTTTTTTCAGCAGGGAGGAAATCCACTTGAAAAAGACGCGGTTGTCATTGCTGGCGGCGCCGATGTAAGCCACGGCGGGTCGGGCCTGGCCGATGCGGGCAAGGATCCCGGCCAGCAGCGGATCGCCCCGGCGGCGGCTCTCGCTGCCGCCGGCGACAAGAAAAATATCGGCCGTCATCTTTTTCATCTCTTGCTCCTCCACAAGGCGGCAAGATCGACGGGATAGGCCGGGCGCGTGAAGCGGAACTTGCCGGAGGCTTCGTGCTGCAGCGCTTTCACGGTCATCGCTTCGATCTTCGCCTTGCCGCCGTATATTTCCTTGAGCCGTTCCCGGGCCTGGAGGCAGGCCGGGCGGGAACGACCGGGCTCGGAAATGACCCGCAGCTGCAGGTTTCCCGGCGCGGGCAAGTCAAGCTGCCAGGCCATTATGCCCGCGATCGGCGCCAGGGCGGCATCCAGGTCATCAACGGTGACGGCATTGCCTTCGCGGCCGAAGGTCACGTCGGCCGCCCGGCCTTCAATGGCTTCCAGGACCATGCCGCCGCCGCGGCCACAGGGGCAGGGGCCGCGGTCGTCCAGGCGGGCCACGTCGCCGATATCGAAACGCAACACGACGAACCAGGGGTTGCGAAACACCGTGACCAGCAGTCGGCCGCGCCGGGGGCCGCCGTGGCGGGACAGCCAGGGCACGAAATCGACGCGGCAGTGCTCGCTGTTCTGGTGCAGGCGCCCGGCCTCGCACTCCATGAACACGTGGCCGGTCTCGGTCGAGCCGTAGGAACTCACCAGCGGGGCGGAAAAGACCTTGCCGATCTGCCGCAGGTAAAGCCGGGAGGGATAAGAGTAGGTCAGGAAGATCAGGCGCGGCTGGCAGATATCGATGCCCGATTCGCAGACGCGGCGGGCAAAGGCCGCCAGGTAGGCCGGGTCGCCCTCGAGGGCCAGCGGCCCGTATGCGTTGATCTCGGCGGCCATGCGCCGGATGTCCGCGGCGTTCCATGTGGCCGGGTTGATTTTCTGGTTGACATAGAGATGGCGGCCGATGGTGCGCTCGGCCACACTCAGGGGTTTGGCGCTGAAGCCCGGCCCGACGCAGCGCGGCGAGGCCAGGACGACCTCGCGGTGGCGGCCGTCGGCCACGCGGCGGGCATGCCGGTTGAGCCCCCAGGCGGCGCGCTCCGACGCCTCCCACCAGGCCGGGTTGAAGACCAGCGCCACCCGGTCCTCGGTGCTGCCGCTGGTATGGGCGAACTCGACCTCGCCGGCGGCAAGGCCCGGGCCCAGCTCGCGCTGGCTGGGAACGAATCCGGCGGGAAAATGCTCGCGCAACTCCCGCTTGCTGAGCGCCGGCAGCGCCGCATAGCGGTCGTCCACGGAAGCCGCGGCTCCGGGGTCAAAGCGCCGCCAGGCGGCGTAGCCCGGGACTTCGCTCAAGGCGAATTCCAGGGTTTTCAGACTCAGCCGCTGGTAAGAGGAAAACCCGGCGGGGCGGGGCGGCTTCACTTCCTTCTCTTTCGCTGCAACGTCACAGGTTCTCTTATTTCACTCCCACGAACTGCCTGGCATAATACTTGGCGGTCAGCTTTTCGCCGCAGGCGCGCTCGATCATTTCGGCCCAGGGCCAGCGCATGCCGGGCTTGAACACCTGCTCGATCAGGTAGCGACCGGCTTCAGGCCGGTTGACGAAGCACTGGTTTTCCAGGTCGGGGCTTTTCAGGATCTGGCCGGCGATATGATAATAAAGTTGGGAAGCGAGCAGTTCGCCCAGCAGGTAGTTGTGGTAATAGCAGGGGTAGAGGGCGATGTGGATCTTGGCGGCCCAGTCGGGCTCGTTGCGTCCGGCGGGCATCTTCAGCAGCTGGTATTTTTCCGCGAGTTCCCACCAGCGGCGATTCAGGTCCTGGCCGGGATTTTCGTACATGCTTTTTTCGAAGCGGAACATCACCTGGGCCCAGCGGCTGAAAACCATCTGCTGCAGGCGCAGGGATTTGCGGCCGGCCTCGGTGATGCCTTGGGTCTCGGCGGCGCTGACGCCGGCCATGGCCTGCAGCCAGGACGGCGATGAAGCGAAGCGTCCGAAGAGGTTGGCGATGGCCTCAGTGGTAAAAGCGTGGGCGGCGTCGCGCAGCATCCAGGGCAGCGAGCGGTCGTTGAACTTGGAGTAGACCGAGTGGCCGAACTCGTGCAGCAGCGTGTTCATCCAGTAGGAATCGGGTTTGATGCTGCACAGAACGCGCACGTCGCCGGCACGGTCGATGTCAGTGGAAAAGGCATGCTGGTACTTGCCCGGCTTTTCGAACAGGTCGCTGCGTTTGATGATGTCGTCGATGTTCAGGCCGATGCCGTCGTAGTAGGTTCTGGCCAGGGACACCAGGTCCTTGTCCTTGTAATAGGAATCGAGGTCCACGGGGTAGATGACCGGCGCTTCCTGGAAGAAACGGTTCTGATAGTGCCAGGGCTGCAGCTGCTCCTGGGTGATGCCGCAGTGCGCCGCCAGGAAGACGTCGATATCGTTTTTCAGGCCGGCAAAGCCGCCGCGCGTCAATTCGTCCAATTCATCGAAGAGGGCTTCGATCTGCTTCGGGTCCTGTTCGCCCAGCCGCAGCTGCATCTGCTGGAAATTGGTGAATCCCAGCTGCCGGGCGGCGGCGTTGCGCAAGTGCACCAGCTTCAGGATGTCGGGGGCGACCAGGCGGCCGATCTCCTTGCTGGACTTCCAGACTTTTTCCAGCTGGGCGGAATCGGTCGCGGTGCGCAGGATGGCTTCGGCTTCGTTGTCGCTCAATACCTGGTCGTCCAGCTTGATGCGGAAGGTGTTGAACTTCTGCTCGATCTGCGCCTGCAGCTTGACCATCTCTTCCATTTGCGCGGCGGGGATCTGGTTTTCCAAATAACTGTCATACACGATATCCAACTGACGTTTAAGAAGCGGCTCGCGGATCCGCCCGTTCTGCCGGAAACTTTGCAAGCGGGCGAATTCCTGCGCATCGGCGCTGGCTTTGTTCAGTTGAATCTGCAGAGCGGAAGATCGCTGATAATCCTCGTCCTTGCCGCTGATCGAGGCCTGGAAGCCGGCCAAAGCGGCGTCCCGGCTCAGCGGTATGACCCTGGCCTCGTAGGCTTTTAGAAATTCCCGGAAAGCGGCCTCGTCGCCCTCGGCAGCGGGCTTTTCGGCCGCAGCCCAAACGGCCAGGGCCAACAGGGCCGCTCCTATCAATGCCAAAATGATCTTGGTTTGAAAGTTCATAGTTCCTCCTGAATTTTCCAAACAAAGATTATAGGATCATGACGGCGTTTTTGCAACAAAGGTTGTTTTTCTGTACAATCGTTCCCGGACAGGAAGCATGCCGGAAAAATTGACACAAGGAGACACCATGCACAGCCAAAGTGATACGCCGCGGATCAAGAAGATCATGCGGTTCGCTCTGCTTTTGGGGACGCTCTTTCTACTGCCGCCGCTGCGGGCGGAAAAAGTCGAGGAGGTCATCAACCCGCGCCGCGCCGGAGTCGGATTCGTCACCGACGGCGGCGGCGTGCTGGGGCCGGATTACGTCAAGTTGATCGATAATATATGCCGCGAGCTCCAGGCGAAGACGACCATCGAGCTGGCGGTGATCACCGTCGGCGACCTGGGCGGGCTGGAGATCGAGGAGTTCGCCGAGAAGCTGTTTCGCCGCTTCGCCATCGGCGCCGCCGGCAAGGACAACGGCCTGCTTCTCCTCTGCTCGCGCGACGACCGCACGGTTCGCCTCGAGGTCGGCTACGGGCTGGAGAGCGTCATCCCCGACGTCCGGGCCTCCGGTCTGCTTGAAAACAGCGGCCTGCCTTACCTGCGCCAGGGGCTCTTCGGCCGCGGCCTCTTTCTAGCCGCCCGCGAGATCGCCCGCGCGGCCGCCGCCGACCAGGGCGTGGCGCTGGACGTCGCCGAGCCTGCGCCCTGGCCCGACCAGGTCATGCCCCCGGCCCCCCTGGCCCCGCCACTGCCGAAAAAAAAGCCGGGCTGGGACCCGTTCCTTTCCTCCGTTTATCTGGCTGCCGGCCTGCTGGCCCTTTCGGGCCTGGGGCTGGCCTGGACCACGCAGCGCTTCAACAAGGCCCGGGGCAAGGCCGCCCGTGCCAAGGCCATCGGCAGCGGCGTCGTGCCGACCATCCTGGTCTGGATCGCCGGCGTGATCGGCTTTTTCTTCGTCCTCGGCTTCGGCAAGAGTTTTCTGCAGCCCTTGATCGCCATGCTGGGCGCGCCCGGGCTGGCCACGGCCTTCCAGCTGTTCACCGGCAAGATGCTCAAGCGGCGCCTGGCGACTTACCGCCTCCCCTGCGCCAAGTGCGAAGCGCCCATGGAGATGATCGACGACAGCCGGGACGACCAAAGCCTCTCCGTCGAGGAGAAGGCCGAGGAAAAGGCGGGCGGCATGGACTACGAGTTCTGGCACTGCCCGAAGTGCGGCGCCGACGAAAAGCTGGCGGTCAAGCTGGGCAAAGCCTCCAAGTGCCCGCAATGCAAGCGCCGCTCGCTCACCTCCAGCACCACGACGCTGGCGGCGGCCACGAAAGAGCAAGGCGGCCGGGAGCGCGTCACAGAGAGCTGCCTCAATCCCAAGTGCAATTACAGCAAGGCTCGGGAGCACGGAACGCCCCGCCTCTCTTCTCCCAGCTCTTCGCCGGGCGGTTCCTCGCGCTCCTCATCGGGCTCGTTCGGCGGCGGCCGCTCGGGCGGCGGCGGCGCCGGCAAGCGCTTTTAGTTCGAGCCAACAAGCGATCCGCCCGTCAGCACCCCGCGCACGGCGAACTTTTCCCAGTTGCACTGCGGGCTTTTTTCAAGTATAATAGGCCGCTAAGGGCGGCGTAGCTCAGTCGGTAGAGCAGACGGCTCATATCCGTTATGTCGGGGGTTCAATTCCCTCCGCCGCTATTTTCAATTTTTCCCGGGGCGGAGAAATCCGGCCAACGGCGCGAACACTATGAAAATCCTGTTTCCGGAATTCAAAAAAAACATCCAGGACCATGAACTCGTCCGCGCCGGCGACACGGTCATCCTGGGCTTTTCCGGCGGCAAGGATTCGGTGGCCATGGCGGTGCTGCTGCAGGAGCTGCAAAAGTACTTGTCCTTCCGCCTGGTCGCCGCCTATTTCAACCATCGCCTGCGCCCCGATGCCCGGGAAGAGGAGCATTGGGTTAGCTCCTTTTGCGCGGCCCGCGGCATTGAATTGCGAACCGGCAGCCGCGACCTGCGGCGCTTCAAGGAAGAAAACCGCCTGAACCTGGAGCACGCCGCCTCGCTCTCGCGCTACGACTTTTTCAGTACCCTGGCGGGAAAAATTCCCGGAGCGCGCATCGCCACCGCCCACAACCGCTCCGATCTGGGCGAGACCTTCTTTATCAAGCTCTTTCGCGGCAGCGGCCTGCAGGGTCTCTCTGCCATCTTCCAGAACAAGGAGAAGAAGATCATCCGCCCGCTGCTGGTCTTTTCCGAAGCGGAGATCCTGGCTTTCCTGAAGCGCAACCGCCTGGAATACTACCAGGACCCGACCAACCTGCAGCTGGACTTCCTGCGCAACCGCATCCGCCACACCCTGATGCCGGCGGTCAAGAAGATCGAGCCTGAGGTCGAGGACAGGATATTCAAGACCGTGCTGCTCATCCAGGACGAATTCGATTATTTCCAGGGCCTGACGCGGGAGATCCTGCAAGCCCGCCTGCAACTGGGCGCGATCCTGCAGACAAGGGCCTTTGAGGGCCTGCACCCGGCGCTGGCGCGGCACCTGGCCCGCGAATACCTGCGCCTGCTCAAGGGCGACCTGCTGGGCGTGGGCTTCGAACATATCGCCGATTTCCTGCAAAGCCTGGAAAGCGGGCGCGGCCTCTCCTTGCCGGGGCTGAACCTCAAGTTCTCCAAGGGCTGGATCTTTCCTGAGAAGATCAGGATCGACGACTACCGGCTGGAGATCCCCGGCCCGGGACGCTGGCCCATCCCCGAGATCGGCAGTATCCTCTCGGTCAAAAGGGTCGCCCGCTTCCGCATGCCCAAAGACAATCTCGAGATCCTGGTCGCGGAAAAGAGCCTGCGTTTCCCCCTGCGCCTGCGGCCGGCGCGGCCGGCGGACAAGTACCGCAAGATCCATTCGCCCTACAAGCAGAGCGTCCTTGAAATGATCCGCAGTTCCGGGATGCCGGCCCCCCTGCGCCATTTGCGCCCGCTGCTGGAGAACGGCGACGGCAGGATCGTCTGGGTCCGCGGCTCGCCGCTGGCCGCCCCCTTCGCCGTGGAAGACGGTGATCGCGGGCCATTCATGAGCATCGCGCTCGCCCCTTGACCCGACATCACCTCGCTTTTTCAGCAGGATATCCTAAAAAGGAAAACTGTGGGGCTTTTTCCGACATCCCCTTCAGCTAAATCCCGTCCGCATTCCGGACGGGAAGCGACTCCGCCCATTTTTCTCTAAAATGGGCTGCGTACGCCGCTTCAGGGGATAGTCGGAAGCGCCCCAGCTGCTGAAGGGCAAAAGAGGCCACGCTATGAGAATTGCATTTCTCCCCCTCATATAATAAGATGAACAGCACCATGGCCGAAAAACAGCTGCCGGACCTCCTGAAAAAACCCCACCTCTGGTGCTTCAGCACCTATTTCGCCGAGGGGTTCCCTTACTCCATCATCCGCTCCGTCTCCACGGTCTTCTTCCGCGACCGCGGCGTCAGCCTGGAAGCGGTCGGCCTGACCACATTTTTCGGCTTGCCCTGGATCCTGAAATTTTTCTGGGGGCCGCTGGTCGACGAGTTCGCCACCAAGCGCCGCTGGCTGCTGGCCATGCAGGCCACCCTGGCCGTGCTGATCGGCGCCGCGGCGTTCCTGGTCCCATTGCCCGCGGCCCCGCGGCTCATCGCCATCCTTTTCTTCGCCGGCGCCTTTGTTGCCGCCACCCATGACATCGCCATCGACGGCTACTACCTGGCCGCGCTGGACAAGACGGAGCAAACAAAATTCCTCGGTTACCGCGTCATGGCCTACCGCGTGGCCATGCTCACCGGCACCGGCGTGATCGTGACCATCGGCACGGCCTTTTCCTGGATGGCGGCTTTCCTTTGCGCCGGCCTGCTGCTGGGGCTGCTGGCCGCCTATCACTATTTCTTCCTCCCCGAGTGCGAAACGGAGCGCCGCCCGTTCCGGAATATGCTCAAGCTCTTCACCCGTTCGCGTATCCTGCTGACCATCGGCCTGGCCGCGGCCCTGATCGCCGGTCTCCATTTCTTTTTTAATTCCTCCCTGTATCATGGCTGGGAAGAAGCGCTCCCGGTGCTCAAGGAGCTGAACTTCGCCCGGGCCATCGGCCTGGGGCTGCTTCTGGCGCTGGCGCTTTTGGCCGCCTTGCGCAAGCGGCTCGCCGCCCTGCTGACGCGGAACCCGGAATCGTTCTACGGCCGCGCTTTTCTCACGTTCATGGACCAGGAGAAGATCGGCCTGGTCATGGCCTTCATCATCCTGGTGCGCAGCGGCGAGTTCATGGTCAGCTCCATGGCCTCGGCGTTCGCCGTCGACCTGGGCATCAAGCAGCATTACGGCTGGATCGCCGGCGGCATCGGCCTGCCCGCCTCCATCGCCGGCGCCCTGATCGGCGGATGGATGATCTCGCGCCTCGGCCTCAAGCGGGTGATCTGGCCGTTCCTGCTGGCGCAGAACCTGACCAACGTCGCTTACATGCTGCTGGCGAAGGGGTTGGGCCGCTACCTCGTCCTGAACACCGGCGCCGAGCATCCGGTCTTCATGGGGGCGAACAACCTGGCACTATTTGCCGGCGTCTCCCTCTTCGAGCAGTTCGCCGGCGGCCTGGGCACGGCCGTGCTGACCACCTTCCTGATGCGCATCTGCAAGATGGAGTTCAAGGCCGCCCACTTCGCCATCGGCTCGGGGCTGATGAGCCTGGGCGGGATCGTGGCCGGCGTGTCCAGCGGCTTCATCGCCTCCTGGCTGGGCTACAGCGGCATGTTCGGCATCAGTTTCCTGATCGCCCTGCCGGGCATGTTATTGCTTTTCTGGGTGCCCAAGAAATAAACGAACTATAGTAACAAGTGATCAGTAACAAGTGACAAGGAACAGCAATGTTTCGAACGAATGCGGTTTTTCTTCCCTCATCACTCGTCACTTGTCACTTAGAACCGATCTCGATTCTCTCATTATCGAAAGACCATAAATAGTAACATTGTAATTACACCACACCAAAATACCCGCTTGGCGAACTTGGGCCGGTTCTTCTTAAGCCAATGCCAGCCGAGCGACAGCGCGGCCGTGACCAGGATCAGGGCCAGTGCCATCAGCCCGACCTCGACCCAGGAACGGTTCGGGCCGATCAGGTAAGCCAGGCTGTGTCCATAAGGGCCGGAAAAGCCGCCGTAGATGACCGCTATGTGGAAGGCGTAGGCCGGCAGCGACTCTTGCCCGACCGCGGTCACCGGAGCCGGGCGGTTCCCTTTTTTCTGTTCCCAATGCCAGAGCAACGAGAGGAGCATCATCACCAGCCCCAGTTTCAGGAAAAAGAACAGCGGCTTGGCCGGGTTGAACGTGCCAAGGACCACGGTGGTGAATGGCTGCAGGATGATGATCAGAAAGACCGCCACCAGGGAAGCCCCGGCGCCGAAAAGCAGGCGGAAGAAACGTTCTTCGCCCGCCTGCTTCCGCGCCTCCTGCCAGAGCCGCGACACGGCCGCTCCCATGAAAGCATAGCCCAGCCAGGGAAACAGGGGGAATTGCGAATAAGGCAGGCGCTTCAGGTAGCCGGAGAATGCCCAGGGCAAGACCTTTTCGACCGGCAGCGCGAACAACAGCGGCGTCAGCAGCGAGACGGTCAGGCCAGTCGCGGCCAGGAACACGAAATAGCGTTCCTTGCGCCGCCAGAGCGGGATAAACAGCAACAAAAGGAGCAGGGAGACGGCGATGGCGTGCAGCACGTCAACTCCCCAGAAAATATGCTTTTCATTCCATTTTAAAGTATGAAACAGCCAGCGCAGGGAAAAGCGGGGGACGTGGAGCAGGTAGCCGATCAGCAGGATTTGCAGGCAGCGCATGAATTGCTTCCAGAAGACCGTGCCGGGTCGCAGGAAATCGTCCCACTTGCGCTCGGCCACGATGGCGAAAGAAAAACCGGCGATGAACACAAAGGCTGGCGCGATCAGGCCATTGAAGAAATCGAGGCCCTTGTATGCCAGGGAAGAGTGCAACCCGGGCAGCAGGAAGGCGTTGACCACGTGCGTCTCGACCATGAACAACACGGCCCAGCCCCTGAACTGGTCAATGAAGTAGAATCTTTTTTTTTCGTCGCTCATGGTACACGCCCGCCGCATTCGACAAACGAAAATGTTACCAGAAGTCCCAACTAAAAACAATCATTCCTCTTGATTGCGCGTCGACCGAAAGGACATGGCACGTATCCCGGAATGGCGCCGTGCCCCCTACCATAGAATCGCTGTGGCTCACGACCTCGGGTCCCTTGAATTATTGGAAGCTTTGTGCTATAAAATCGCAACCATTCGATCTCGCGTTCGTGCCGTGCCAGCCGCGCCGATCGGGATAAATGCAAAACATGAAAATTTCCGAGATCATCGCCAAGGAAGATTGCCTCGACTCTAAGAAAGTGGAGATTTTAAAGGAAAGCATCCGGAGCCATATTGACAATTCGGCGCGCAACCAAAACGAGACGGCGACCTGGCACGCAACCACGCCAATCTCTCCCGCCCAGCTCAAGCATTTCTTCCGCAACAAAGAACGGGAGGAAAATACCGGCCGCCTTCTGCAATACCTGCTCATGTTCACGGAAAAAGCTCCCGTTTGCGAAAAAATGTCCCCTGAACTGATCACGCCGGAAAAGCAATTGCGCGAATTCGTCAGCTTTCAACTGGATCTGTTGCGGGAAAAAGATGTCAAGAAAGCGATTTTGCGCGAAACCAGCCAGTTGGGGATCCTGAGAACCGGTAACTTCTGGTATTATGAAGGCCGCATCGCCGACTTGCACAAGGAATTGAGCGAAGCGCTGGCCGCCTGCCCGGATCAAGGTCCCGCTGCCATCATCACGCTCTGCCGGATTTTGGAAAAGCTCAGTTTGTTCTGGTTCGATATATGCCGAGAGGATGCCTGCCGTGTCAGGGTCAGCGACATATTCATTTACAAATTGACTTTGATCCTGAAAATAAAATGGAATGGATATGAATAGGCAAAATGATGTTCCCCAATGTCCGGCAGGTTATGAAATGGTTCCGGTCATGACCGTATACCTGGAAATGCGCCGCAACACAGTGCCTAATCTCCCCAAGGCCCCTGCCGGCTGCGTCATCCGCCGCTGGCGGCTCCCGCCGCTGCCTGCGTACCGATCTCTGTTCACCACCGTGGGCGGCAGGTGGGGCTGGAGCGGCAGGCTGATCATGGCTGAAGAAGAATTGAAAGCCCTGATCCACGCCGGAACGACTGAGGTTTTCAGGCTGCGCTGCGATGGCCAAACGGCCGGATTCATTGAACTGGACCGGCGCGATCCGGGACAGACCGAGATTGCCTATTTCGGCCTGCTGCCCGAATTCATCGGCCGCGGCCTGGGCAAGTACTTGCTTGACTGGACCATTCACCGCGCCTGGCATGCAAGCCCGGAAAGGGTCTGGCTGCATACCTGCGCTTACGACCATCCCGCTGCCCTGGCCGTTTATCGCAAGGCCGGATTCACGGCCTACGATGAAAAAATCGAAATGCAGCCGTACCCTGAGGATTTTCTGCAAAAGCTCAAGCCGGCCGGCAATTGAAATATTTTTTTTTTGTGTTAATATGATCCGGCGATTCAATGTCAGGTGAAGCATGGAAAAAAGAAAAAGCACACGCTACGACGTTCAGCAGGACATGAAAGGCAAGCTGTTCAACGTGGTCGGCATTCTGGTCAACAACATCAGCATCGACGGCCTCAACCTGGTCAGTAATTTTCAGCCGGTCATCGGCTCGAAATATAAAATTTTCCTGATCCACAACAGCGACGACAGCCAGCAGGATTTCGAGATCGAGATCACCCGCGCCGAAGTAGCCGCTTTCGATACGAAAAGATATCCCTCCCTGGCTCCGGGCCTGCTCTTTTCCATCGGCGCCAGGTTTAAAGCCCTGGACCAGAAGCAGCGTGATTTTCTTGTCGGTTTTTTAAAGAAAAAATCGGCAGGCCTGGAAGAAGGGTTCATCAGCAAAGAAAAAATCCAGCCCGGTTCCTGAGGCTTTCAGATCTCCATGATACCCGATCCACTGGCGGCGATCGTCCTGGCCGGGGGCCAGAGCCGGCGCATGCGCCGGGAAAAATCGCTGCTGCCGGTGGGCGGCCGGCCCCTGATCGAAGCGGTCATCGAGCAGATCCGCCCATGCTTCGGCCAGATCATGATCAGCGCCGGGGACAAGAGAAAATTCACTTTTTTGGACTTGCCGGTCGTCGAGGACGAAGCGCCGGGCCAGGGGCCGCTGCTGGCCATTTTATCGGCGCTGCGCGCCTCGCCTCGTGCCGGCAACTTCATCCTGGCCTGCGATATCCCCTGGATCCATATTCCGTTTTTGCAGACGCTCCTGGCCAAAGCACCACACTGGGAAATCGTCGTTCCCCGCTACCGTGACGGGAAAACCGAGCCCTTGTTTGCCGTCTACAACCGCAGCATCATCCCGACCATCGAGCGGCAGATCGAAGGCGGCGACCGCAGGATATCGTCCCTTTTCAAGATCTGCCGCACCGAATTTGTTCCCATGGACGGGCAAAAATGGTTCAGAAATCTGAACACCCTTGAGGAATACCATGACTACCTGCAAAGCAAAAAACAAACCGGTTCCTGAAAACCCCGGGGAAACAGGCCTGGTGACGCTGCCCGAAGAAGTGCTGCTGACCATCACGGTGGACGGCCGCCCCTTGAGCCGTTTGAGCTGCTCGCCCTTCGACCGCAAGGAACTGGTCCTGGGCTGGCTTTTCTCTCAGGGCCTGGTCCAAACCCCGGGTGATGTCGCCGCTCTCCGCTTCCAGGGCGACCAGGCCCTGGTACGGTTGAAGCCCTCGGTTGCACCGCGGCTGGACCGGTACCAACCGGTCCAGGTGGTCGCTTGTTCGGGTGGTGACGTACAACCGGGCCTGTTCTCCACTCCGCCCCGGGTATCCAGGGGCTATGATCTCACCCTGGCCCAGGCCGTGCGGCTGATGGAGCAGCTGCCCAAGCGCATGGAAATGTTCCGGAGGCACGGGGGCATCCATTGTTCCATGCTGGCCGACATGAAAATGCAAAGCATCCTGGTCAGCCGGGAGGACATTGGCCGCAGCAACAGCGTGGACAAGGTCATCGGCTGGGGGCTTGCCCAGGGAATGGATTTCTCCCGCACCGCCCTTTTCATTACCGGCCGCGTTTCAGCGGAAATGGCCTTGAAAGTCCTGCACGCCGGCATCCCCACCCTGGTTTCCCAGACCACCCTGACCAGCAAGGCGCTGGAGATCGTGCGCCAGAGCGGCCTGACCCTGGTCGGCCACGTGCTCAAGCCGCGGCCGATCCTGCTGAATTTTTAGTTAAAAAGATAATTTTATCTCTTGAATTTCTCCCTGGAAATAAGGTAAAATGCAAAAAAAAGTGAGGTCCACCATGAAGAAATGTCTATTTTTGGTCCTGGCGCTGATTCTCCTGCCCAGCCTGCGCTCCTTCGCCGATGTCACCCTGCTCGACACTGAAAAAAGCAAATTGCAGTTGTCAGGATTTTTTAAGCTCGACGCCGTCTATCAGGACGCCGGGGTCAACGGGCTGACCATTCCCCGTTACGCCGTCGACGGGGATGGAAACGCCTACCTCTCCGCCACCCACAGCCGCATCGGCCTCAAGTATGTCGGGACGCCCCTGGCCAACGGCATGACCGTATCGGCCCTCCTGGAAATGGACTTTTTGGATACCAGCAGCCCTACCCAGATGAAGCCCCGTTTCCGCCAGGGCTATTTCAGCCTGCAGAAGAGCGGCCACACCCTGCTCTTCGGCCAGGCCTGGGATCTGTTTTCGCCGCTGGGACCCACCACGCTGATGACCAATGGCTACCTATGGCAGACAGGCAACCTCGGCTTCCGCCACGCCCAGGTGCGCTATACGTATTCGGCCCCGCGCCTGGACTTCGCCGTCTCGCTCAACGATCCCGCAACCGTGGGCGGCTGGGCCACCCTGATGCCGGTCCTGCAGGGGCGACTGGGGCTCAAGCTGGGCGCGAACAACAAGTTGCAGTTCGGCCTCTCTGGCCTCTACGGCCGGGAGAACGCCGCAAGCACGACCGTCTCCTTCAAAAACAAGGTCAACCTCTCCGGCCTGGGCCTGGACTGGAACCTGGCCGTCTGCAAGCACCTCTCGCTGAAAGGCGAATACGCCCTGGGGGAAAACCTGGCCTACGTTTCCAGCCGCTCGGCCTGGTACGCCGATGTCCTGCAGGCGGAATTCGCGGCCAAGCAGGTATCGGCTTTCTGGTCGGAGCTGCTGCTGGCCAGGAACAAGTTCAGCGGCTGGCTGGGCTATGCCTTTGAGGACCTGAACGATGAGAAGCAGCTGGCCGCCAGAGAGTTGAAAAAAACCAGCTGCCTGCTGGCGGGAGTGCAATACGCCGCCGGCAGCGGCGTGAGTTTCGGGCTGGAATTCGCCCATTTCCTGAGCCAACCCTACCAGTCTGCTAAAATCAAGACCAACCAGCTTGTTTTCAGTGCGGTTTTGAATTTGTAAAGCCATGAATTTCAGGAGGCATTAAAATGAGAACGCAAAGCCTGCAGAGCCTGATCGAAAAAGCAGTTCGGAACGAGGAAGAAGCCCGGACCTTTTACCTGGGCCTTTTCGACCTGGTGGAAGATCCCCTGGCCAAGGAAACGTTGAAATATCTCGCCGGCGAGGAGCTCGCCCACAAGGAATTCCTGCTGGCCTACCTGAGAGGCGAAAAAAAGTTCACCGCCCTGGCCATGGACGAACCCATCGACTACCACATCGCCCAGTACGCCGACAGGCCCGACCTGAAGAAAGACATGAACAGCAGCGAGGTCTACCTGGTGGCCGCCCACCGCGAATTGAATTCATATAATTTTTACAAGGGCCTGGCCGCGGCGCAGCCCGCCGGCGAAGTCAGGGAGATGCTGCTGAAAATGGCCGACCAGGAGCTGAAGCACAAGGAAAAGGTCGAGTACCTCTATTCGAACACGGCGTTTCCGCAGACGGCGGGAGGCTGAGAATTCAATAGAACTAAAGTGGCGAGTGACCAGTAACAAGTGACGAGGAGCGGCCAGGGTGCGAACTATTGCGGTTCCTTGTCACTCATCACTTGTCACTGTAGCTTGTTTTTCTTGATCAAGTCCTTTAACCTGATCTTCCCCGCGATCAGTTTCTCCTTGCGCGCACGCCGCAGGCGCTTCACCCGGCGTTCGGCCCTGAGGGCATCGCCGTGGCTGCCGACACGGACCTTGCGGGCCAGGAGCAGCGGCCCGCGGCCGCGCAGGTAGCGGGCCCCTTTGCCGCTCCGATGTTCGGCCAGGCGCCGGGATACATCATTGGAGACCCCGGTATAGACGCTGCCGTCGCCGCAGCGGATCAGGTAGAGATACCAAAGCTGCAATTTTTTGACGGCTGCCGGTGAACACGGCCTCATTCGCCCCGGGCCTCCTGTAAAATAACGCTGAAGGCAAAAGCCAGTTCGACGTCCGTTTCCAGCAGCATGTCGGCGCGGGACGGCTGGAACGGATGGTCGGGCAGGATGCCGCGGTTGGGGTCATGGCCCGAAACCGCCATGGTGACCTTGCAGAGCGGAATCCCGACCCGGATGCCGGTGTGGGGCAAGGTCAGGACCAGGCCCTGACCGGAGGTATTGCCGAAATAACCGGAGCCGCATTCGGAACCGATGAAACGGGCCCGTTTGTGAAAATGAAGCACGGAGGCGCATTCGCCGGCGGTCGAAAAGGTGCCGCCATTGAGCAGCACATAGACCTTCCCCCAAAAAAAGGGCATGCGCGGCTTCTGCCAGCCGAGATTCGGATGATCCAGCACGTCATAGCCTCCCCGATCGTTGCGCCGGATGCGGGCAGCGAGATCTTTCACGCGATCGGGCCGATTGGTGAAATTCCAGAAGGAAAAGTCCGCCGTCTTGGCCTCCAGGGCCTGGTAGTATTGAAAAGGCTTGTCCATCAGGTGGGCGGCTAGGATTTTCCCAAAAGCGTCGTCGCCGCCGTTGTTGTAACGCATGTCGATCAGCAAGTGGCGGACTTTCTTATCCCGGATTTCACCGAAGGCCTTTGCCAGGAATGCCGGAAAGGCAAAACCGGCTTCCTTGTAAGCGGCGGCATTGAAGGTGTAGATGGTCAGCACCGCGATGACCGGGGTGCCGGCGGTGGAAAATTCCAGCTTGATCGGCGCCGCCGTATCGCTGCGGGCCGCGACCGGATAACGGCGGGTAAAAACCTCATTCAGCTTGGTGGCCCGGATGCCGGTCGCCTTGACGTCCGCAACCTTTTTTTCCGCCTGCGGGCGGAAGACCGTCTCGTATTTGCTGGTTTTGCCGAAAAGCAGGTTGTACCAGGACCCGAAATACAAGGTGCTTTCAAGCTTGCTCAATTTGGCGGTCCGGATATCGGCATCAGCGGGAATCATGGCCAGCATCCGGTCAACAACATCTCTCATCGCCATGCCGTTGATGGCCATGATCTCCAACCCCATGTCCAGTTTCTCGAACTGGCTGTAGTTGCGCTGGGCATGGGCGACTCCGTTGATGAATTTGAGTTTGAAGGGGAAGAGCGGCATGTTTTTCCGCATGTGGTCCCGCCAGGCGGTGGAAGGCTGAATGGTAGTATGGCCGCAGCGGATGGCGGCAACGAGCGGCGCCAGCAGCAGGTAAAATTCGCGCTCGCCCATGGGCCGGTCGATCCGTTCCAGCGCGGCGGCGAACTGGCGTTCCCATTCCGGCAAAGGCGTATAGCGGTCAATGGCGCCATGGGCTTCGGTCAGGGCCGTATGCATCAACAGCAAGTCCTCCCGCAGGGATTTTACCGGGATTTTTTTCTCGGGATCGTAAGCAGCGGCAAAGGCGCCGAAGCGCGGCGGCGGGGCGAGGACCAGCAGCAACAAAAAAATCGCAATTCTTTTTCCGGGCCAGAAGCATTTCATCATGGCTATTACGATTGGATCGGCGTGAACGTTTGCTTTTTCCAGTCAAAATCCATTTTACACCGGGAAAAGAATGGCCCCGGCACTTTGGGCCGCAAGAGCTCAGCGGCGGCGACCACTGCCCCGACGAGCGATTTCAGCACAAGGTAAAAGACGAAAAATCCGCGCAGACGGTAAAGCTTGATGGATGGACGGGTCATCCTATCACCTCCCTGTCGGTTCCGGCAACATCAACGCTCGGACGATACTCCAGCAGGTCGCCGGGCTGGCATTGCAGTTCGCGGCAGAGCGCCTCCAGGGTCGAGAAGCGGATGGCGCGGGCCTTGTCCTGCTTGAGGATCGAGAGATTGGCCAGGGTAATGCCCACGCGTTCGGCCAGCTCGGTCAGCTTCATCTTGCGCCTGACCAGCATCATATCCAGGTTGAGCAGGATCGGCACGGTTCCCTCACACCGTCAGCTGCTGCTCTTCGTGCAGCTTGTACCCGATACGAAATGCTTCCGCAACCACCAGCAACAGCAGCCCGCCCAGCAGCAGACCCAGGTTGACCCGTGTCCAAACAAACAAGATCCAGGGAATACGCGTGCCGGGTACGACGACGTCGCCGCGGAACAGCCAGACCCACAGTACGTTCCAGAGAGGGCTGAACAGTGTGCCGCCGACCACGGCCAGGCCGATCCGCCGCAGGCGGCGGGCGCTGTCCGCCTCAAAAACCTTCCCGGCGCTCAAGTCCTCGAAGAGGTTGGCCAGCTCGATGATGGCCAAAAAAAAGCAAAAGAAGAGGACCAGCTCGCCGAAGCCGAGGACCAGGAGCATGCGGCGGGTCATGTTGCGGTAGCGCAATTCTCCATACAGACCGTGCAGGGAGAAGCGCACCCGGCCGTTCTCCGACCGGTACTCCCTGTGCTCCGGCTCCTGGTCGGTCAACTGGTAGATGCTGGACGACATGTGCATGTACTTTCCCAAATCATCGGCGTGCCGGTAGATCGTGGCGAATCCCCACATCTGGTAGAGGAAATACAGGATGCCAAGGCCGAAAGCCAGATAAATAAGCACCTTGAGAAATCCGGCCAAGGATCGCGGTCCGATTGCTTTCATGTCTTCCTCCTTTCTTAAGGATAAGTTATAGTATAAATAAAACCGCTTGTCAATATTTTTTTATTATTATTCAATATATTTTTATTTATAATCGATCATTGAAATTGCCAAAAGGTAATAGAAGATATACCAGCCTAAAATTTAAAACATGGGCTCTGATGGTCGAGAATCTTGAACTGCATCTTGCCGGCACAGAAGAGTTTGACCAGTTCCATCACGTCTTTGCCCGCGGCTTCAACATCAGCCCTGCCTGACAGCGGCAGGCCGTCGATGTTGAATTCAATGGCCGTAGTTTCCGGCAAAGTCAATGTGTGTTTGGCCTGGCGCCAGATCCAGCGCCGTGTCAGGACCTTGTCCCCTTCTGCAAAAACGAATTCACCGGGAGCCGGGTGCTCCATCTCATCCGATCCGAAGGCAACGAATTCTTCGGCTCCGGAAGCCGGGCGCAGGGCGATATCCCCGGTCAGCCCGTCAATGGCATGGCCGCCGACCGGCAGCAGGTGGCGCAGGGAGACAATGTTGCCGATGTCGACCAGGGCATTGATCGAAGGAAGTTCCTGCCCGCGCAGCACGCGGCGCAGCAGCGCCTCGATGGACGGTCGGAAGTCGCCGGGCTTGTAGCCGAGCTGGCGGAACGCCTCGCGCCAGGAGGCTAGGCGCGGCTCCGCGGTCAGCGTATCCACATGCAGGCGTTCCCGCGCCGCCTTTTCCACGTCGCGCAGCATCTTGACCAACCCCATCGTCGAGGCGCCGTTGCGCACATCGTAGGCCAAAACCACCCCGCGCCGGTATTCAGGAAAGCGCGCAAACACTTCGTCGGCAATGCCGTAGGCCAATCCCTTCATCGCAGCCTCCGTTGTTTTCCAAGGCATGATACCACAAACCGGGGGGGAAGTACCGGGGGACTGGCAGGGATTTCAGCTTCAGAGCAGCTGCGGCTGGATCATCTCCGTGCAGCTTTTGCCGCTGACGCGGTCGAGCACGTCGACCACGATATCGTATTTCCCCGGCGGCAAATGAGCGAAATCCAGGGACAAGGCCATGGCTTCGCCGCCGGATCGGAATACTTTTTTCTGATCATAGCTGGTTTCCTGGCGTTCATTCAGGACGCGGATGCGGACGTCCAGCAAGCCGCTGCCGCCGGCTGTCCGCGCATAATCCCGGATGGTGAAGGTCAGTGTCCTCCCCGCAAAGTCCATTCCGCTTATGCGCACGGCCGGCATTGCCGCTTCCTTTTCTTTGATATACCTCTCCATATATGCTGGCTGCTTCTCCCCGTCATACTGCAGCTTGTATTTGTCATTGGCCACTTGCAACTTGATTTTTCCCCTTTTGCCGGGATTGGATGGCTCATAGGTCAGCATGTAATAGATGTCTTCGGCCTCGGCGATTGCCGACAGGGACGAAACCAGGTCGGTCGAGGCGATCAGTTTGCCCCCGGTTTTTTCGGTCAGTTCCCGCAGGGTGGTCTCCAGGCCGGAGTCGATTTGCCTGAATTCCAGATCCTCGCCAACAAGTTGAACCTGGGTGTTAATTAAAATCGAATGAAACGTGGCATGGACCCTGGCGAAAAAACGGCTGATCTCTATGGCAGGAAAATCGACCCCTGTACGCGCCTCTGTCTGCAGTGTCTGCAGCGCCTGGGTCAACATAACATAGAATCCCCTTAAACCAGGGACATTCGATTCTTCGCATGCCGCGATCTTTTTTTGCACGATCTGCATCATCTCACTACTCAAAGCAAGGCTTGGCAACATCTCCCGCTGGTAAAAACTGATCACCCACTTTTCATCATTGATTTTTTCCAGGTGCCTGGCAAACGCATAAAAGTGGTCGATATCCTGGGTCATGTATTTTCTTTTATACTCTTTCATTTTTTCCACAGACTGCTTAAGGAAATCGTTGGTGAACATGATCGATTCGTACGAGTTTCGGCTCTCAATCATTTTGCGCTTACTCTCTATAGCCCAATGCTCAAACTCACGGAAATAACGCAGCAGCTGGCTGTAGGTCACGCGGGATTGCTGGCGCAGGTCGTTTTCAATCGCGGCCCGGATCGCCTCCCCGTCGCCCACCTGGCCGTATTCACGAGTTTTTTCATTGACAAAAACCAGCAGGCGATCCTGCGGCGACAGTATCTTTTGGAAAAGATGTGCCAGCCCTTCTTGCAGCCGGTCATTGAAATCGTAGACCTGGAAGGCAAGGACAAAATAGCGGGCGCGGGGAGAGCTGTTGGCGGCAGCCGCCTCCTCCTTAAAACCGGCGATCTTTTTTTTCACCATATAAAAGCCGTTGATCGACTGCGGCCGGCCGTCTTCCCAGAGACGAAAATCCTCCTTTTTCAGGCCCAGGACCGGTTTGCCGTCGGCAAAGACCCACACCGGGATCTCCACATTCACCGTCGCTACTCTCTCGCGGAGCGGATCATTTTTCTCCTGGGCGCGGAGCGGCAAGATCAGCACCATGGCAACGAGAGCCGTAAAAAGAATCTTCTGGACCATTTGCTCCTCCTGATCAAGCCGGGCCTATGCAGAGCGGCCGCACATCACCCATTTCCGCCGTCACCTGCCTTAGGTCACATTGTCTGTGCCGGGACCCGCGGCTTACTCCATATATATATTACGGAAATCCAGAACCGGAAAGGAAGCGTTTCCTACCCTTTCTGCCAGTGGCGCCGAATCGATGCCAGCAGGGGCAGGCCGGCCATGAGGAAAAACCCGCCCAGGGTGATGAACGCCGCGCCCAGGGAGATGGCGTCGACCAGGCGGCCGAACAGGGGCGACACGACGATGAACGTTACGCTGCCGGCCATGGCGGCCAGGGAGAGGACCGTGGCCCGCACGTCGGAATCGACGGCCAGGTTCAGCCGCTCGAGCAGCACCGGGTAGGCCAGGTTCCAAAGCAGGGCATTGGCCGGGATCAGGGGAAGCAGCCAGGCGCCGGGGAAGAGGCCGAGCAGGACGAAAAACAACGGGCTGAGCAGTGCCAGGACCAAGGCGGTTTTGGCCCCGAAGCGCTCGCTGAAAGCGTGGGCGCGCGCGCCGCCCAGGGCGCCGGCCAGCTGGAAGACGGCGAAGAGAACGCCGAACCAGCCCACGCCGATGCCCAGCTCCTGGTAGAGCAGGAAATAGGCCCAGAGCGCGGTCAGCTGGCTGGCCATGAGCAGGCCGCAAAACAGGACCACCGGCCGGATATGGGGCTGCTGCAGGCAATAACGGCAGATGTGCAGGATATCGCGCATCGGGTTCTGCGAGCGGCGCTTTTCCCGCTCGGGCTCGGAAAGGGACAGGGCGAGCGGCGGCATGAACAGGGCGCCGGCCACGTTGACCAGGAAAGGGAGACGCAGGAAGACCGTGGCCAGCAGGCCGCCGGCCACCGATGAAATCGCGGTGCCGGTGCGGGCGACCAGCGCGCACTTTCCTTCAAGGAGCTTGTACTCCCCTTCCCGCCCCAGCTGGCGCAGGCTGTCGAAGATCATGGCCGAATCGCAGCCCGAGCGCATGCTGACACTGACCGCCAGGATGAATTCGGCCAGGATAAATGCCGCGAAACTGCGGCCGGCAGTATAAACGGCCAGGCCCAGCGGGAAAAAAAACGCCCCGAGCACCAGCGTTTTTTTGCGGCCCACGACATCAGCTAGGTAGCCCGATGGCACCTCCAGCAGCAGAACCGCCAGGTGGAAGGCGGCCTGGATGGTGAAAATCTGGGTGGAATTCAGGCCATTGACCGTGTAATACAGGATCAGCACCGGCGCGATGGGCAGGAACTCGCCGCTGAATTTCATGGCGAGGATCTTCCACAGGTTGCGGCTGATGGAGGTGACAGTATCGTGGAGGATCATTTTTTCAGCAATATATGGGTCAAATGGAATCAATCATTTCCAGGTGAATAAATTCCAAAACACAAATCCCAAATTCCAAACAAGCACCAAGGACCAATGACCCAATGACCAAAACTAAGATAAAAAGCCCCTGGTGACTTTGTTTGGGTCATTGGAATTTGGAACTTGGAATTTATTTGTGATTTGGTGCTTGGAATTTGGAATTTTTCCGTTATCCACTCAATTCCCATCCAGCTGGTCACCTGACGAAGGCCTTTCGTCCGGCGTAGACAGCGGAGGCGCCGAGCTCCTCTTCGATGCGCAGCAGCTGGTTGTATTTTTCCACGCGCTCGCCGCGGCAGGGGGCCCCGGTCTTCAGGTGCCCGGTGGCCATGGCCACGGTAAGGTCGGCGATGAAGCTGTCCACGGTCTCGCCGCTGCGGTGCGAGACCATGGCCCCCCAGCCGGCGGCACGCGCCATCTCGATGGCCGCGATCGTCTCGCTCAGGGTGCCGATCTGGTTCAGCTTGATCAGGACGGCGTTGGCCGCCTTTTCCTCGATGCCGTGCCGGATGCGCTTGACGTTGGTGACGAACAGGTCGTCGCCGACCAGTTCGACCTTGGCGCCGATCTCGCGGTTCAGCAGCTTCCAGCCCTCCCAGTCGTCCTCGGCCAGGCCGTCCTCCAGCACCACCAGCGGATATTTTTTGGCCCAGTCGGCCCACATGGCCACCATCTGCACGGATGTAATTTTGCGCTTCTCGGTGCGCAAATTGTAAAAGCCGTCCTCGTAAAAGGCGCTGGAAGCGGGATCCAGGGCGATTGCGATATGCTCGCCGGGATTGTAGCCGGCGGCGTTGATCGCCTGCAGGATCAGCTCGACCGCCTCGGCGTTGGACTTCAGCGCCGGGGCAAAGCCGCCCTCGTCGCCCACGCCGGTGGAATAGCCGGCTTTTTTCAAAACCGCTTTCAAGGCATGGTAGGTTTCAGCTCCCCAGCGCAGGGCCTCGCGGAAGCTGGGCGCGCCCACCGGCGCGATCATGAACTCCTGCAGGTCGGTCCCCTGCCAGTTGGCGTGCACGCCGCCGTTCAGGATATTGAACATGGGCACGGGCAGCAAGTTGGCCTTTTCGCCGCCCAGGTAGCGGTACAAAGGCAGGTTGTCGCTCGCTGCCGCGGCGCGCGCCACCGCCAGACTGACGGCCAGGATGGCGTTGGCTCCCAGCCGACTCTTGTTCCCCGTGCCGTCCAAAGCGATCATGATCTGGTCCACTTCCTTCTGGTCTGCGGCATCCTTGCCCTTAAGAGCGGAAGCGATCTCGCCGTTGACGTGTCCGACCGCCTTCAGCACGCCCTTGCCGTTGTAGCGCTTTTTATCTTCATCGCGCAGCTCGCACGCTTCGTAGGCTCCCGTGGAAGCTCCGGAAGGCGTGGCGGCGCGGCCGAACGACCCGTCGGCCAGCACCACCTCGGCCTCCACGGTCGGATTGCCGCGCGAATCCAATATTTCCCTGGCGAAAACCTTCTTGATCACCTTGCCCATTTTATTTCTCCATTTTCATGATATAAAAAATCTTCGTTATTATAACAGATATTGTGCCGCAGTGAGAATATGACAAAAAAAAGGGCCGTCCCCGGCGGGAACGGCCCCGGATAAATCAAGATAACGTTGAAGTGACCTAGGCGGCCTTCTTGGACTTGCGGACGTAGGCCAGCCAGTACAGCGTGGCGACGAAAAAGCCGCCGCCCACGATGTTGCCCAGGGTGACCGGTATCAGGTTCTTGACCGCAAAGCCGTACCAGCTGACATTGGCCAGCTTCTCCGGTGTGAGGCCGGCGGCGGTGGCGGCCGCCACGACCTCGTTCACGCCCTTGAGCATGATGCCGATGGGGATGATATACATGTTGGCGACGCTGTGCTCGAAACCCGAGGCGATGAAGGCCATGATCGGGAAGAAGATGGCCCAGACCTTGCCGATGGTGTTGCGCGAGGTCAATGCCATCCACACCGCCAGGCAGACCAGCCAGTTGCAGAGGATGCCGCGGAAGAAAGCCGGCCCGAAATCAAGGCTCGCTTTGGCGGCGGCCGTTTTCAGGGCGGAGGCACCCACGGCCACGTTGGGGCCGGCGAGCAGGCCGCTGCCGAACATGACATAAACCATCAGCATGGAGCCGATAAAGTTGGCAACATAGACGATCGACCAGTTGTACAGCAAGCCGCTGAACTTGGCCTTGCCGTCCAGCACCGACATGGTGATCATGGTATTGCCGGTGAACAACTCCGCCCCGGCGATGACCACCAGCATCAGGCCGACGGAAAAGACCGCGCCCTTGATGAAGGCGGCCAGGCCTGCTCCGACGAAGGTCGCCGCATCATGACCGACCATGTTCGAAAGCTCGCCGCCGAAGCCGATGTAAGCGCCGGCCAGGATGCCCAGCACCAACAGTTTGAACCAGTTGTTCGTGGTTTTCTTTACACAGATGTTCTCGTTGAGGTCCGCGGCCACCACGGCCGGGCCCTTGCAATCATACTCCATTGTTCCTCCTCTTTTATTGGTTGATTTTTTCTATCTGGCAGGCAGCCACCTTGAACTCGGGGATCTTGGCGATGGGGTCGAAGGCGTCGTTGGTCAGCATGTTGGCCGCCGCCTCGGCGAAATGGAAGGTGATGAAGACCGAGCCCACATCGACCCGCTCGCTCTCCCGCGCCTCGGTCTGGATCGAGCCGCGCCGCGATGAGACCTTGACCTGCTCGCCGCTGGTGATGCCCAATTTTTTCATGTCCTGGGGATGCATCTCCATGAACGGCCCGGGCACGTACTGGGGCAGGGCCGCGGTGCGCCGGCTCATGCTGCCGGTGTGGTAATGGTAGAGCAGGCGGCCGGTGGAGAGCAGAAAGGGGTACTTGGCGTCGGGCCACTCCGCGGGCGGGATATAATCGATGGCGAAGAACTTGCCCAGGCCGCGGGTGAACTTGTCGCGGTGCAGGAATTTCGTCCCCGGGTGCTCGGGGTTGGGGCAGGGCCACTGCAGCTTGTCGCCGTTCATAAGGCGTTTATAGGTGATGCCGGCATACTGCGGCACCAGCTTGTTGACCTCGTTAATGATGTCTTCCACGCTGCCGTATTCCATCTTGTAGCCCATGCGCGTGCTCACGTCGCGGATGATCTCCCAGTCGATGCGGGCTTCGCCGGGGGCGGGAACGGCCTTCTCCACCCAGAGGCTGCGGCGCTCGGTGTTGGTGAAGGTCCCCTGCTTCTCGGCGAACGAGGCCACCGGCAGCACCACGTCGGCCAGTTGCGCCGTTTCGGTCAGGAAGATGTCCTGCACCACCAGGAAATCCAGCTTTTCCAGCGCCTGCTTGACATGGCCGAGGTCGGGGTCGGAGACCATGGGGTTCTCGCCCATGATGTACAGCCCCTTGATCTTGCCCTCGGCAGCCTGGTGCATGATCTCGACGATGGTCAGGCCGACCTTGTCGTCGAGCTTGACGTTCCAGGCCTTTTCGAATTTTTCGCGGGCGGGCGCGTCGGTCACGGCCTGGTAACCGGGAAAAACATTGGGCAGGGCGCCCATGTCGCACGACCCTTGAACGTTGTTCTGGCCGCGCAGCGGGTTGACGCCCGCCGACTCCTTGCCCAGGTTGCCGGTGAGCATGGCCAGGTTGGCCATGGACATGACGTTGTCGGTGCCGGTGGTGTGCTGGGTGATGCCCATGGAGTAGACGATCGAGCCCTTGGCGGCGCCGGCGTACATGCGCGCGGCCCGGCGCAGCTGCTCGGCGGGTATGCCGGTGATCTTTTCCACCTTGTCCGGGGTGTAACCGGACACGACTTTCTTCATGGCCTCAAAGTCCTCGGTGCGCGTCTTGACGAACTCATCGGCGAGCAGTTTTTCCTCGATGATGACGTTCATCAGGCCGTTGGCCCAGGCCACGTCGCTGCCGTTCTTCTGGCGCAGCCACATGCCGCCGTATCGTTCGGTGTATTTGACCAGGTCGATCCGGCGCGGGTCGATGACGATCAGCCTGGCGCCGTGGAAAAGCACGGCTTTCTTGATGCGCGTGGCGATGACCGGGTGGGTCTCGGTGGTGTTGGAGCCCGTGACCAGGATGACTTCGGCATGCTCCAGCTCCTCGATGGAGTTGGTCATGGCGCCGGAGCCGAAGGAGCGGGCCAGACCGGCCACGGTGGAGGCGTGGCACAAACGGGCGCAATGGTCGACGTTGTTGGAGCCGAAAGCGGTGCGCACGAACTTCTGAAAGACGAAGTTCTCCTCATTGGTGCACTTGGCCGACGACAGCCCGGCCAGGGCGGCCGGCCCGTGTTCCTTCTTGATGGCGCCGAGTTTGCTGGCCACCAGCTCCAGCGCTTCGTCCCAGGAAGATTCAACCAGCTTGCCCTCCTTGCGTATTAGCGGCCTGGTCAGGCGGTCGGGACGCTGGACGAAATCCAGGCCGAACCGTCCCTTGACGCAGGTGGAGCCGTAGTTGGGCACCGAGTCGGCGCCTTTGACCTTGACGATCTTGTCATCCTTGACCCAGAGCTCCATCTGGCAGCCGACGCCGCAGTAAGGACAGGTGGTGACCACCTTTCTCTGCACGTCCTTTTTCTTCAGCTTCTGGCCGTAGACGGGCTTTTCCATCAGGGCGCCGACCGGGCAGGCCTGCACGCACTCGCCGCAGCCGTCGCACTCCGAGCCCGACCACTGGCCGGTGCCGGCCACGACGTGGCTGTGGATGCCGCGCTGGGCCATGCTTAAGACGCCCTTGCCCTGGATCTCGGTGCAGGCCTTGACGCAGCGCTCGCACTTGATGCACTTGCTGGAATCATAGAACAACACCGGCGCCGAGCTGTCCGGAGCCTGGGGGATCTCCTTCCAGACCGGGGCAAAAGTGCGCTTGGGCGTGTCCAGGCCGTAGCGGAAGGCCAGGTCCTGGATGCCGCAGTCGCCGTCGCGCTCGCAGGTGATGCAGTCGTCGTTGTGCTCGGAGAGGAGCACGTCGGCCAGCATTTTGCGGGTTTCCTCCAGCTGTGGATCGAAAGCGGTCACCTTCATCCCCGCATCGACCTTGACCAGGCAGGAGGCGACCATGCCGGGCCGGCCTTCTATTTTGACCATGCACAGCCGGCAGTCGCCGGTGGGGGTTATTTTTTCATAAAAGCACAGCCCGGGAATGTCGAAGCCGTTGTCCCGGGCCACTCGCAACAGGTTGTCTCCCTTGGCCGCCCGGATCTCCTTGCCGTCAATACTGATGGTTACCATTTCCGACATGCATGCCTCCTTTGTTATTTCTCAGCTTGGCTGATGGCCAACGCGAATTCGTCTTTAAAATTCTCCAGGGCGCTCTTGACCGGCATGACCAGCGACTGGCCCAGGGGGCAGAGCGACGACCTGAACATGGTCTCGGCCAGCTGCAGCAGCGTTTCCAGGTCGCCCGCCTTGCCGCCGCCCTGGCGCAGGCGGTAGATGATCTGGAGTATCTGCTGCGTGCCGATGCGGCAGGGCGAGCACTGGCCGCACGACTCGTGGGCGAAGAACTTGGCGATGGAAAAGAGCATGTCCACGATCGAGGTGTCCTCGTTCATGACCAGCACGGCCCCGGAACCCAGCACCGCCTTGTTTTCCTTCAGGTTCTCGAAATCCATCTTCACATCCAGCAGGGGCTCGGACAGGAACACCCCGGCAGCGCCGCCGAGCAAAGCGGCCTTGAATTTTTTGCCGCCCTTGATGCCGCCGCCGAAAGAAAAGATGATCTCGCGCAGGGGCGTGCCCATGTCGGTCTCGATCAGCCCCGGATATTCGACATGGCCGAGGATGGTGAAGACCTTGGTCCCCGGGCACTTGTCGGTGCCGATCTTGCGGAACCAGCCGGCGCCGTTGTTGATGATGGCCGGGATATTGGCCAGGGTTTCGACGTTGTTGACTGCCGTGGGCTTCTGCCATAAGCCGTGCGTGACCGGGTAGGGCGGCTTGACGCGCGGGTTGCCGCGCTTGCCTTCCAGCGATTCGATCAGCGCCGTTTCCTCGCCGCAGACATAGGCGCCGGCCCCCTTCTTGATCTCCAGCTCGAAGGAAAAGCCCGTTTCCAGGATGTTTTTGCCCAGCAGACTGAACTCCCGGGCCTGGTCGATGGCCTTTTGCACGCGTTCGATGGACAGGCCGTATTCGCCGCGGATGTAGATGAAACCGCGACCGGCGCCGATGGCGTAGGCGGCGATGGTCATGGCCTCGATCAGCTTGTGCGGGTCGCCCTCGAGGATCAGCCGGTCCTTGAAGGTGCCGGGTTCGCCTTCATCGGCGTTGCAGATGACGTATTTCTCCGGGCCCCCCGCCTTGCGCGTGAACTCCCACTTCATGCCGGTCGGGAATCCGGCGCCGCCGCGGCCGCGCAGCCCCGATCTCTTCACTTCCTCGATCACCTGTTCCGGGCTGAGCTTGTCGCTGAATATTTTTTCCAGGGCCCGGTAGCCGCCGGCGGCCAGGACTTCGTGAATGTTTTTCGGGTCCACGGTCCAGGCCTTGTCCAGGACCACGCGCCGCTGCTCGCGGGTCAGCCCGACGCGGGCGCCGGTCTGGTCCGCGGCCATGGCCGCCACCGGGGCATGGGCCAGGCCGGCGACGATCCGCCCTTTGAGCAAATGCTCTTCGATGATGCGGGGAATGTCGTTTTCCTTGACTCCAAAATAGTACATGCGGTCGGGATAGACGGCCAGGATGACGCCTTTGCCGACCAGACCGACGCTGCCGCTTTCCAGGACCTTTATTTCCTTTTGAAGTTTTCTCGCTTGCAATTCACTCTCCAGCCGGCGCTTGACCTCGAAGACCCCGGCCTGGACGGTTCCCTCATCGACCGGCAGCAGGATGTGCGTGCGGTAAATGCTCATTTTCCCCTCCGCAACCCCGCGATGACTTCCGCGATGAGCTCGGGGGTCAGGTTGCCGTAAACCTGGTCGTTGACCATCATGGCCGGGGCGACGCCGCACACGCCCAGACAGGACGACATTTCCAGGGTGAAGCGCCTGTCGGCGGTGGTCTCGCCGAAACCGATCCCCAGCAGCCGCATCAGCTCCCTGGAAATGGTGGTCGAGCCCAGCAGGTGGCAGGGCGGGGACTGGCAGACACGGATGAGGTACCTGCCCCGCGGCTCAAGGCTGTACATGGTATAGAAGGTGGCCACGCCGTACACGAAACTGTAGGCCAGGCCAAGGTAATCGGCCACGGCCCGCAGGTCGGCGTCGGTCAGGTAATGCTCTTCGCTGGCGTTCTGGATGTCGTGCAGGATGCCCAGCAGGTTGTCGCCCGAGGGCTTGTAGTTCTGCAATATTTTTTCGCGCTTCATGGCTTCCTCACAGCATGGCCTCGATGGCCACCGTTTCGCCGGCTGTCTTTTCCTTTTCCGGGGCCTGGTTGCGGTCGCAGTGCAGGCAGCGCCGCGCTTCTTCCACGGCCTCGTCCAGGGTCAGCCCGCGGCTGACCTCCAAAGCCAGATCGGCGACGCGCTTCTCGGCATCCTCGAGGTGGGGCTCCTTGCGCTCGATGGTCTTCAGGTAGGCCTCTTCGTCGTAGTGGACGTCGACCACCTGGCGCGGCTGGTCAAAGAGCCGGCCGGCGCGGCCGAAATAGCGGTCGATGCTCACGGCCGCCAGGCGCCCTTGCGCCACGCTTTCGATCACGGTGGAAGGGTTGACGGCGTCGCCGCCGGCGAAAACCCCCGCGGCGCTGGTGGCCATGGTACGCGGATCCACGGCGATATGGCCGCGCCTGTCAAGGTTCAGCGTGCCTCCGGTCAGTCCCAGGCTGAGTTTCTGGCCCAGGCAATAGATGATAAAACTAGCGCGGATGGTGTACTCGCTGCCGCCGACCGGCACCGGTCGCCGGCGGCCCGAATCGTCAAAATC
This sequence comes from Candidatus Aminicenantota bacterium, assembly GCA_018262835.1. Lineage (GTDB taxonomy): Bacteria > Acidobacteriota > Aminicenantia > UBA2199 > UBA2199 > UBA2199. The sequence continues at coordinate 38,814 of JADFDP010000003.1, read as the reverse complement.
GGCCAGCTCGGTCTTGATGCAATGGATGCCGCTGACTTTGCCGGCGCGGCCGATGATCTGCAGCGGATTGACCAGGAAATCCATTTCCACGCCCTCTTCCTCCGCCCCGACCAGTTCTTCCAGCTGGGCCGGCATCTCGGTGCGGGTGCGCCGGTACACCAGGCGGACATTGCCGGCCCCCAGGCGGCGGGCCAGTCGGGCGGCGTCCATGGCGGTCGAACCGCCGCCGACCACCACCACGTCGTTGCCGATGTTTATTTTCTTTCCCAGGTTGGCCTCGCGCAGGAAATCGATGCCCGACATCACGCCCTTGAGGCTGCTGCCTTCGATATTCAGCTTCTGGGCCTGGTGGGCGCCGCTGCCGACGAACACCGCGGCGAACCCTTTTTCCGTCAATTCATCAATATTGGCCACGGGTGAATTCAGTTTGATCTGCACGCCGGCCTTTTCGATGACCGCGATCTCGGCTTGCAGCTTGTCCTTGGGCAGGCGGAAATCGGGGATGCCGACCTTCATCATGCCGCCGGCCACTTTCAGTGCTTCAAAAACCACCGGCTGGTAGCCCAGGCGGGTCAGGTAAAAAGCGCAGGCCAGCCCGGCCGGCCCGGCGCCCACCACCGCCACTTTTTCCTTGTGGGTCTGGAGCGGCGGGGCGAATCCCAGTCCCTCGCCGATGGCCCAGTCGGCGAACAAACGCTTGACCTCGCGGATGGCCACGGCCTGGTCGTACTTGCCGCGCGAGCACTTGCGCTCGCAGAAAGCCGGGCAGACCCGTCCGCAGACGATGGGGAACGGGTTGTTCTGCATGTGCTGGAAATAGGCCTCGCGCAGGCGGCCGTCGCCCATGTGCGAGACATAGGAGGCGGCGTCGACTCCGGCCGGGCAGGCGTTGACGCAGGGCGCCGCGAACAGTGCCGCGCACACGCCGGCCGAGCATTTTTTATCCTGGATGTGCTCCAGGTATTCGTGCTTGAAATATTTGATGGTCGAGATGACCGGGTTGGGCGCCGCCTGACCCAGGCCGCAGAGCGAGGTAGCCCGCACCGTGTAGGCCAGGCTTTCAAGCTTTTCCAGGTCGGCCATGGTGCCGCTGCCGCTGGTGATCCTTTCCAGAAGATCGTACATCTGCTTCAAGCCGACCCGGCAGGGAACGCATTGGCCGCACGACTCCTCAAGCGAAAACTCAAGGAAATACTTGGCCATGTTGACCATGCAGCTGTCCTCGTCAAGGACGATCAGGCCGCCGGAGCCCATGATCGAACCCAGTGCTTTCAGCGATTCATAGTCGAGGGGGCTGTTCAGATACTTGGCCGGGATGCAGCCGCCCGAGGGGCCGCCGGTCTGGGCGGCCTTGAAGGCCTTGCCTCCGGGGATGCCGCCGCCGATGTCGAACACCAGCTCGCCCAGGGTGATGCCCATGGGGACTTCCACCAGGCCGGTGTTGGTCACCTTGCCCGAAAGGGCGAAGACCTTGGTCCCCTTGCTCTTTTCGGTGCCGATGGCGCTGAACCACTCCCAGCCGTTGAGCAGGATGTGGCGGATGGTGGCCAGGGTTTCGACGTTGTTGATCACCGAGGGCTTGCCCCACAGCCCCTTGACCGCCGGGAAGGGCGGCTTGGGTCGGGGCTGGCCGCGCAGGCCTTCGACCGAGGCCATGAGCGCCGTCTCTTCGCCGCAGACAAAGGCGCCGGCCCCCATGCGCAGCTCGACGTCGAAGTGGAAGGAAGTCTCGAAGATATTCTTCCCCAGCAGCCCCATTTCACGGGCCTGGGCAATGGCATGGTTCAGACGTTCGATGGCCAGCGGGTATTCGGCACGGACATAGATGTAGCCCTTGTCGGCGCCGATGGCGTAGCCGGCCAGGGCCATGCCTTCCAGCACCGCGTGCGGGTCGCCCTCGAGCACGGCCCGGTCCATGAAGGCACCGGGGTCACCCTCGTCGGCGTTGCAGAGGATGTATTTCTGGTCGCTCTTGCTGTCGTAGGCGAACTTCCATTTCATGCCGGTGGAAAACCCGGCGCCGCCACGGCCGCGCAGGCCCGACTTGGTGATGATGTCGATCACCTGCTCGGGGGTCATCTGGGTCAGGGCGGTTCCCAGGGCTTCATAGCCGCGCTGGGCGATGTATTCGCCGACGTTTTCCGGGTCGATGCGGCCGCAGTTGGACAGCACGATCTTCAGCTGCTTTTCGAAAAAAGGGATCTGTTTTTTCTGTTCGACGATCTTGCGGGCCTCGGGCGCCTGCCAGAGGTGCTTTTGCACCGGCCGGCCTTTGAGAAAATGTTCCTGGACGATCTCTGCGGCGTTTTTTTCATCCAATTGGATGTAAAAGGAGCCGTCGGGGTAGACGACCATCACCGGCCCCAGTTCACAGGGGCCCATGCAGCCGGTTTCCACCAGGTTGATCTCTGCGCTCAGGCCGTTTTTCTCTATCTCCTCGATCAGCTTTTTCTTGAGTTCATGGCTGTGGGAGGAGATGCAGGCGCCGCCTCCGCAGATCAGCACGTCCAGCCGTTTGTTCATTTCGCCCTCGCTTTATTCCTTGACTTCGATGATGGATTCCGAAACGGGATTGCCGTTGACCAGGTGCTCGGCCACGATCTTGCGGGCCATTTCCCCCGTGACATTGCCGTAGACCACGGAGGGCTTGCCTTCCTCCATGACGGTGACGATCGGCTCGTGCGAGCTCAGGCCGCGTTCGCCGGCCTGGGTGACGATGACGTCGCTCAAAGCTCGCTTCTCGATCTCGTCCAGGAAAACCTTCAGGGTCTCGCGGGCGCCGGCGGCGATGCCGCTGGTGCCCATGCCCACCACCACCTTCAGCCGCGTTTTCCCGGCCCGCAGCAGCATGTCCTTTTCCGTTTTTTCCCTTATTTTCTTCAGATCCTCGAGTTTCATTTTTCCTCCTTGTTTATGGCTTCCGCAGCGCGTTGGGCTTCGGCTTTCAAGTCGCGCAGGATCTTGACGGTCTTCTGGGGATTGAGCCGGCCGTGCACCTCTTCGTCGAGCATCATCACCGGCGCCAGGCCGCAGGCGCCGAAACAGCGCGCCGTGGACAGGGTATAGAAGCGGTCGGCCGTGGTGCCGCCCACCTTGACGCCCAGTTCCTTTTCCAGGACCTTGATGATGTCCGAGGCGCCCTTGACGTGGCAGGCCGTGCCCAGGCAGAGGTTGACGATGTGGTCGCCGATGGGATCCATGCGGAAGAAATTGTAAAAGGTGACCACGCCGAAGACCTTGGAAAGCGGCAGGTCAAGCTCGCGGGCAACGAAGTGCTGGACCTCCAGGGGCAGGTAGCCGAAAATTTTCTGGGCCCGGTGCAGGACCTGGATCAGGGGGCCGGGAACATCGCGGCTGGCCTCGATGAATTTTTTAAGTTCCTGGTACTGGACGTTATCCGGGATATGGAGCGCTTGGGCTTCCATGCGAGCCTCCTATTTATGATAAAACCGCGTTGTTGCTGAAAAACCGGATCGAAATTCATCCATTACTTTTTGGCGCGGACCAGGGCGTAGAGCTTGCCGGCGATAGTGAACGAGTCGTCCGGGGTGGAGAGGACGAACAGGCCCTCCTGCTCGGCCCGGGCCAGCACGGGGGCTTCGGGTTCGCTGCCGCGGCTGAGGACGATGCCGGCCAGCTTTTTCAGCTGGGCCACGGCCACGATGTTCAGGTGCCTTTGCACCGTGATCCACAGGCAGCCTTCCTCGGCGTTGGCGATGACATCGGACAGCAGGTCGGACACATATCCGCTCGTCACGTCCTGATCGTGGCCCGAGGCCAGAATTTTCAGACCCAGCTTTTCGGCGACCTCTTTGACCAGCATTTCGATACTCCTTGAACCGGACCATTGCCGACAGAGCGTTTCCGCCTCTCCCGGCTTTCGAAGAAACCCGGCCCCGGGCTTCATCCGCATTCGGGGCTGCAAGCAAAGCCCATATTATAAAAAAACCGCCGAAAAGTCAATAAATAATTTGCGAAAAAATTTTATTTCGGAGCAAAAAATTCAAATCTCATTCACGGTTTTACAACAGCGAACCTCGAACGTCGAACTTCGAACCCCGATTTCTTTTCTTCCTCGTCACGCGTTACGCGTTATGCGTCATGATAGTTCGGTTATTTCCCTGGTTTGCGGATTTTTTATTTCAGTGCTAAAATCTGGGCGTCAATAAAATTTGGAGGTGCCAATGACCGATTTTTACAAATGCTCCATGTGCGGAAAAATAGTCAAAGTCATAGCCGAAGGCAAGGGGCAGCTGGTCTGCTGCGACCAGCCGATGACGGTCCTTGCCAATTTCAAATCCGTCCAGGAAGTCCTGGATTTCGCCATCGAAAAGGAAGAGGAAGCCCGCCAGTTCTACCTGGAATGGTCGACCAAGCTGGAGAACAAGTCCCTGCGCGAACAGTTCGTAGAATTCGCCGGCGAAGAGAACCAGCACAAGGAGAAGCTGCAACGCGTGAAAAAGGGCAGCACCTTCAAGCCCTCGGCCAAACAGGTGACCGACCTGAAGATCGTCGACTACCTGGTCGACATCGTGCCCACGCCGGACATGGACTACCAGGAAGCCCTGATCGTGGCCATGCGCCGGGAAAAGGCCTCATTCAAGTTCTACAACGACCTGGCGGCCATGGCCGGGGAAGAAACCATGCGCGAAACCTTCCTGGCACTGGCCCAGGAAGAGGCCAAGCACAAGCTGCGCCTGGAAACCTGGTACGAAAAGGAAATTTACACGGAAAACTGAAATAGCGGCAGCGCCGGCCGCCCGGCGCCGCGGCGAGGGTTGCCAACATGATCAAAGTCCGCGATATCGTTGCCCTGCTGGACGCCGAAGTGCTGTCCGGGGAAAGCAAACTGGACGAAGAGGTAAAATCGGTGGGGGCCAGCGACATGATCAGCGACATCCTGGCCCTGACCAAGCCCGGCATGGTGGTTTTGACCGGCTACACCTACCCGCAGGTGATCCGCACCGCCCTGGTCACCGACCTGCTGGGACTGATCGTGGTCCGCGGCAAGAACATCGCCCCGGAAACCATCGCCTACGCCCGCGAGAACAATTTTCTACTGCTGCGCACCCGCGGCTACCTCTATTCCTCCTGCGGCAAGATCTACGCCACCGGACTGCGGGGCAGCGATGCCGGAAAATAACAAGCTGGCCCGATACGCGGCCATTTTCGAGGACATCAAGGCCGGCGACATCATGAGTTCCAACGTGGTCGAGATCTCCGCCGAAAAAAAGATCGCCCACGCCAAGGAACTGATGAAGATCAAGAAGATCTCGGGCATGCCGGTGGTCGACGAGAAGAAGCAGCTCGTCGGCATCATCAGCATCGAGGACATCATCCATGCCTTGGAATTCAACAAGATCAACGATCCAATCCGCAAGATCATGTCGACCCAGGTAGTCACCATCCACAAGGGCGACTCGCTGGCCACGGTAGTGGACAAGTTCGAAAACTACAAGTACGGCCGTTTTCCGGTGGTCGACGACGAAAAGCGCGTCTGCGGCATCATCAGCAAAGAGGACATCCTGCACGGCATCCTGGAAAAATTCAACCTCATCTACATCCACGATCAGAAGCGCACCAGCACCCTGAACACTGAATATTCGGCCATCACCGGCGAACAGCTGAAAACCGAGGAAGCCAAATTCCACTATCGCATCGACAGCAGCGATATCGACGCCGCCGGCACGGGCGCCGCCATGCTCAAGCAGTTCCTGACCGGCAAGAATTTCCACAGCGATATCGTGCGCCGCGTGGGCGTGGCCACCTACGAGGCCGAGACCAATGTGGTCATCCACAGCCGCGGCCAGGGCGACATCTACTTTTTCCAGGACGAAGACCGCTTCATCGTGCGCGTGGTGGACAACGGCATCGGCATCGAGGACCTGGACAAGGCCATGAAGGAAGGTTATTCGACCGCTCCCGACTATATCCGCGAGCGCGGCTTCGGCGCCGGCATGGGCATCGCCAACATGAAGCGCTTCGCCGACAAGCTGGTGATCATCTCCGAGAAGAACGCCGGCACCCAGGTGGAGATGATCTTCTATCTTCCGACCCAAACCTGGCCTTTGATCTAGCAGACTGAAGTTCGATGTTCGACGTTGAAGAAAACGGATTAATCCTTCGACTCTTTAACGCTTAAACAGGGATCAATTTCTAAAATCTTCAACCGTTGCGCCGCAATCCACCCGCCTTGATTTTCCCAGCCCCTCGTGCTACATTCAAACCCTTGGAGGCCCAGTTGAAAAAAAATAGCTTGTTGTGGCAGACGGCATTGGCGCTGATTTTTTTCGCGCGCTTGGGAGGCGAAACCATGTTCATCGACAAGGATACCCAGGACGGAGTCCGCGAGTACCTGCTGGGAAAATACGGCGAAGCGCAGAAATTCCGCATCCAGCGGGGGGTGCAGCAAGCCGCCGCCTTCTGGCGCATCGCGGACGGCAGCGCCGAGGAGTTCGTGAAATTCTGCCAGCTGAACTTCATCCCCGACCCGGGGCGGTTGCAGACCCATTTCAAGCGCATCGAGGGCAACTTTGAGACGCTTTACGGCCACCTGAACAAGATCAGCTTGGACCTGAAAAGGACGCTGCACCTGGATTGGGGCGAGATCCTGCCCATCGATCTGCGCTTCGGCCGCTTCGACCCAGCCGCCCACGTCAGCGACGACATGTTCGACAGCCAGATCGCCTTCGACTTGCTGCTGAACTTTCCCTCATATACCCTGGCCGAAAAGGCAGAGCTGGGACCGGCCTGGAGCCGATTGGAATGGGCCTACGCCCGCTGCGGCGACCTGTTCATTTCGCGCCTGCCGGCTCGGGTCAGCCAGAATGCGGCCGCGGCCTTCAGCGAAGCCGAGACCTACATTTCCGAATACAATATCCACATGGGTCAGCTTCTCGACGACCAGGGGAAAACGCTGTTCCCGGAAAACCTGAAGCTGATCAGCCACTGGGGCCTGCGCGACCACCTTAAGGGCCTATACGCCGAAAAGCTCGGCCTGGCCCGGCAGGAAGCGATCCACGAAGTGCTCAAGCGCATCATCCAGCAAGACATCCCCAAAGCCATGGTCAACGGCAGGGAATTTTTCTGGAATCCCTTCAAGAACAAGGTTTACAAAGCCGGCAAGGAGATCGCCTGGACGCCGGAGCCCAACACCCGCTACCTTCACCTGCTCAGCGTCTTCAAGGCCATGAAGGACATGGATGAATACTTCCCTTCATTGCCCAGCCAGCCCCAGCGAAAATTCGAACTGGAGCGGGAGCTGCCGGAGACCGAGGTGGAGCGGCTCTTTGAAGAGGTACTGACCTCGGCAGCAGTGAAAAACGTAGCCGCACTGATCGAAAAGCGCCTGGGCCGCAAGCTGAAGCCCTTCGACATCTGGTACAACGGCTTCAAGCCCAGGGCGAAAATTTCGCAGGCGGAACTGGACCGCCGCGTGGGCCAGAAATACGCCGATCTCAAGGCATTTGAAAAGGACATGCGCGCCATTCTCCAGGAACTCGGTTTTTCGGCCAAAAGCGCCGACTTCATCGCCGCTCGCGTCGCCGTGGACCCGGCCCGCGGCGCCGGGCACGCCTGGGGCGCCATGATGCACTCGGAAAAGTCCCGCCTGCGCACCCGCGTGAACCCCGGCGGCATGAACTACCAGAGCTTCAACGTGGCCATGCACGAACTCGGCCACTGCGTCGAGCAGACACTTTCGCTGCACAAGGTCGACTCCTACCTGCTGGCCGGCGTGCCCAATACGGCCATCACCGAGGCCTTCGCCTTCATCTTCCAGAACCGCGATCTGGAGATCCTCGGGCTGAAGGATGAAACACGCAACGCCCGGCAGCTGAAAGCCCTTGACACGCTTTGGATGACCTACGAAATAGCGGGAGTGGCCCTGGTGGACATGAAGGTCTGGAACTGGCTCTATAAAAACCCCGAGGCCAACCCGGAAGCCTTGCGCAAGGCGGTCATGGCCAGCGCCCGTGAGGTCTGGAACAAGTACTATGCGCCGATCTTCAATATCCGCGACCAGATCCTCCTGGCCGCTTATTCGCACATGATCGATGCCGCCCTCTACCTCCCCGACTATCCGCTGGGCCACCTGATCTCATTCCAGCTTGAAAGTTATCTGATCGGCAAGAACCTGGGGACGGAAATGGAGCGCATGTGCCAGGCGGGGCACGTCATTCCCCAGTTGTGGATGAAGAACGCGGTGGGAAAGGAGATATCGGCTGCGCCGCTGCTCGAGGCCGCGGCAGAGGCGCTGAAGTTAATTAAGAAGTGATTGGCATGCGGCGGCTCACGGCTGAAGGGAAGAAAAAGACGAGAGCGCTAAGTGATTCGTGGTATTGCCTTTCCTGCCGTAAGCCGTCATCCGTCTGCCGTACACGGAGAATCAGATCAATCTTAGGAAGTTGACCAGCAGCCTGATCCCGAACTCTCCCGATTTCTCAGGATGGAACTGCACTCCATAAAAAGGGTGCTCGCGATGGACAATGGCTTCCACCAGGCCGGTTGAATTTTCCGCCAGTACCAGGAAATTCTTGTCAAGGGCGCCGTCGCGTGCCACGATCTCCTCGTGGCTCTCGCGCATCCTGAAAACCGCGGGGAAAGCGGCGAAAAGTGCATCCGCTTTTTTTAACATGATCTCTTCATCGCCCAGGTGTTTCTGCCCGTCTTTCTTCACCCGGCAGCCGAAAGCGCGGGCCAGGACCTGGTGGCCGTAGCAGATGCCCAGCAGCGGCCGGCGGTATTTTTTCAAAAAATCAAGCAGCCCGGCCTCTGCGTCGTTGTCGCCGACCATTTTCTGTGATCCGGAAACGACCACCGCCGAGGACTCCCCGGCCAGGGGCAGCGCCTCCCGGTCACGGGCATCCAGGATCGCCAGCTCGATTCCGGCGCCGGCCGCCCCGGCTTTCAGCCAGGCGTGATACCCCTTGATTTTATCTTGCGCGTTTTCTCGGAAGCAGTTGACCAAGACCAGTTTTTTTTTCATAAGCACCTGCAAAAACGCCGCCATTATACAAAAAAACATCATGAATGCCAAAACGTTGATTTGTCGCCGCGATTCATTTATTATTAAAATGTAAATCGGGAGGAACGCACCGCATGAAAAAAATCATACCGTTCGCGCTGGTCATGTTGCTTGGCGGTCCCCTGGCCGCCGGTGAAAAAGCCCTCTGCCGGATCGAAACCGCGGCCGGAGACATCCGGATCGAGGTTGATCCGGACCGGGCTCCAGTCACGGCAGCGAATTTCCTGCGCTATGTCGACGCCGGTTTGTTTGACGGCAGCACTTTTTTCCGCGTGCTGACGCCGGGCAACCAGCCCGACAGCGAATTCAGGGTCGAAGTCATCCAGGGCGGCGACGTGGCCGAGGAGAAATGCTTTCCCGCCATCACCCACGAAACCACGAAAATGACCGGCTTGCGCCATCTGAACGGCACGGTCTCCATGGCCCGGGTCGAACCGGGCACGGCCACGAGCAGTTTTTTCATCTGCATCGGCGACCAGCCCGAACTCGACTGCGGCGGCCGGCGCAACTCCGATGGCCAGGGCTTCGCCGCCTTCGGCCTCGTGGTCTCGGGCATGGACGTGGTCCAAAAGATCCAAGACATGGAAGCGGATGGCCAGTACCTGAAAACACCGGTGAAGATCATTTCCATCCGCCGTTTGGATGCGAAAAACTGACCCGGGGGAATTACGCCGATTTTCGCGGTTCGGGATTCGATTTTCGTGCAAAACGATAAAAAGAATTTTTTTAACGCCGCGCAGCGACACGCGAACTTTTTTCCCCAGCGTTCCAAAATGGGACAACACGCCAAGGACGGCAAAACCCAGCCAATGCTAGTTTCCTGAACCGCCCGCGAACCAGGTGTTCCAGAATGGGACGCGGACGGCATCCGGGAAAAACCCCGGTCGCGAAGCTCCCAGGCGGCTTTGCCGGCCGCGGTGTCCCGAAATGGGACAGCAGCGGCCAAATCACTCTGAAGTGCAAATGTCCGTTTTCAACCGAAACCCAATGCCGGCCTTCATTTCCCGTCAACTCACCCCTTTGGCATGCGTTTTGCTTTTCTTTTAGAAATGGAAAACCAGGAGAGGCCATGGCAAACAAGAACATTATCAGCGATGTCTTCCGTTACGTGGTGCAGCTGCCCGAGGAGCGTCTGGCCGGCCTGACCATCAAGATGCTCGCCAAGCATTTCGCTGTCAGCCGCTGTCACCTGTCGCGCGCGTTCCACAGCGAGCGCGGCATGACCCTGACCACCTTCATCAAGCGCCAGAAGCTGCTGCGCGCCGAACGCCTCCTGGCCGCCGACCGCGACGTAACCATCAAGGAACTTGCCGGGCGCCTGGGCTACGCCGACTACCAGTATTTCATCGCCCGATTCAAGGAGCAGTGGGGCGAATCCCCGGGCCGCTACCGCAAGCTGTTTGCCGAATTCGCGGAATAGCACCGGTCCGTTCCCGCCAACTTGACAATGGGAAGAAGGCAAAAGATGAATGATTTGAACTTCAAGGTAAGAGTGTCGGGCGATTTGTGCCATCGCAGCGGCTATGTGCAAAATGGCTCGGTGAAAAATTTGCATTTTTCCGGATCCACGTCAAGGGTGATCCCGCTCGCCCTGGGGCCCAATTCACTGACTGTATTTGTCGGAGCCAATAGCGGCAGAACCAATGTGGATTATTCAGTGGAGCTGATCCCCGACCCCTCCATCCAGCTTCATGTGCCCGGGGACAATCCAATATACGCCCAAACCGTGGGCACCACTGGTTTTGTCGTCATTGACTTTACTCTTTCCTGAATGCGGAGCTGACAAAAAAGAAGGCACGCCAACACCTGCCAAGACAAATATAATATTCAGGCCACTAAAAATAAGCGAATCAGAGTTTTCTCACCTGCCTGGCAATTTTCCTTTTGATCTTCTCGTACTTGGGCGGCGGGCCGTTGCGGATCTCCTTGCCGTCGACGAACAGGGCGTCGCTGATCCCCCACTCCAGGAAAACGTCGCGGTCGGCGGTGCGGATCTCGCGGAACTCCACTGCCCCGCCGAGTTCGGCCGCGGCGCGCCGGGCCCGCTCGTGCACCATGCTCATGGCCGGGCACCAGCCGTTCAACAGGCCGGTCACCACCACCCTGCCCGCCTCCGCCTGCGGCTTCTTCCGGGGCCGGATCCAGGCCGGGGCCTGGGCATCGGGGGCAAACGGCTTCCACATCAAGGCCATCATGCCCAGCTTGTCGGCTTTTTTGTAGCCGTGCTTTCTGAACCAGGAGGCGCGCATCCAGAACGGCAGCAGCACCCCCCAGGCGGCCATGCCCCTGGCGCCCAGCCCGCGGGCGTCGGCCTCGGCCGCTTGCAGCAAAGCCGTGCCCATGCCTTTTTTCTGGAAATTGCCCCGACCCTGCTTATGGCCGTGCACCCAGACGCAGAGGATGAAATAGTGGCCTCTGCCGTCGGCCGGCGATTGTTCGATCGGCAGATACTGGATCATGCCCGCCACCGTGCCCGTTTCGTTCAGGGCCAGCTTGACGCGCAGCCCCCGGCCTTTGGCTTCGGCCAGCCAATCGCGCTTGTGGCTGCCCGCCTCACGGATCTCGTCAGACCAATCCTCCAGGCACTGGCAGTATATCTCTTCGTGCTCGGGCGCAAGATCGATGATCTTCATGTCAACGGTAGCGGATGGCGACGGCCACGATCACATGGTCTTGGGTCACAACCCGGCGGACGCGACGGACGCGAACGGGGCGGTATTGCCCGACCCAGACGCGGTCGCGGTAGACGCTGTCCACTTCGATGACCAGGGCGTCGGCGCCGATGGCAGCGCCCTTGTTGCGCAGGCTCCACTCGACTTCGCTGCGGCTCGCATGAGCGGGAGGTTCGTAGCGGATCTCGGCGAACGCCGCGTGCGGCCGCCGCGGCTCAGCGCGCAGCAGGTCGACGGCTTCCGGAGAAGTGGGCGGATAATCACGGGCTCCCGGGAAATAGTGAACGCGCAGCGCCGGCGCGCAGAAAACCATGACCAGCGCCAAAACAAAAAGCAAAAATAACTTTTTTTTCATTTGACCTCCCCTCGTTTATTTTCACCGCCTCCCGGGCCTCAGCGGTCGATGCCGGCCAGCTTGAGAATGAAAGCGAATTGAAAAGCGGTCTCCTCGAGGCGGCGGAAGCGGCCCGATGACCCGCCGTGGCCGGCCTCCATGTTGGTGCGCAGCAACAGGATATGGCTGTCGGTCTTTAACTCCCGCAGCCTGGCCACCCACTTGGCCGGCTCGAAATACTGCACCTGCGAGTCATGCAGGCCGGTGGTCACCAGCATGGCCGGGTAGGCCTTGGGCCGCACGTTGTCGTACGGGGAATAGGAGAGCATGTATTCGTAGCAGTCGGCGCGGTTGGGATCGCCCCACTCGTCGTACTCGCCCGTGGTCAGCGGGATGGACGGATCGAGCATGGTGGTGACCACGTCGACGAAGGGCACGGCAGCGACGATCCCCTGGAACAGGTCGGGCCGCAGGTTGGCCACGGCCCCCGCCAGCAGGCCGCCGGCGCTGCCGCCCATGGCGAAAAGCCTTGCCGGCGACGTGTAACCGTGGCGCACCAGGTACTCGGCGCAGGAAAGGAAATCGGTGAAGGTGTTCATTTTCTTGAACAGCTTGCCGTCGTCGTACCAGTAGCGCCCCATCTCCTGCCCGCCGCGCACATGGGCGATGGCATAGACGAAGCCGCGGTCAAGCAGGCTAAGGTGGACCGCCTTGAAGGCGGGATCGGTGGAATAGCCGTAGGACCCGTATCCGTACAAGAGCAGAGGCGTTTGGGGGCTTCTGACCGTATCCTTGCGATAGACCAGGGAGATCGGAACCTGGGTGCCGTCGTAGGCCGGGGCCAGAAGCCTTTCGCTGCGGTACTGCTCGGGATCGTAGCCGCCGGCCACTTCCTGGCGCTTGAGCAATTTGCGCGCGCGGGTCTTCATGTTGAATTCGTAGATCGTGAGCGGGGTGGTGAGCGAAGTGTAGGAATAGCGCAGCAGATCGCTGTCGGGATCGGAAGCGACTTGCAGGTACGCCTGATAGGAGGGTTCGGGAAAATCGAGGCCATAGCCCTCTTTTTCTCCCCAGGGGATGACGCGGATCTGGGTCAGCCCAGAGCGGCGTTCGCCCAACACCAGGTAGTTATTGAAAAGGCCGAAATTCTGCAGCAGCACGTCGGGACGGTGCGGGATCAGCTCGGTCCAGGATTCCCTGCCGGTTGTATCGGCCGCGGCTTCCATGAGCTTGAAGTTGACGGCCCCGTCGTTGGTCAACACATAGAAACGGCCGTTGAAGTGATCGATCTCGTATTCCAGGCCGCGCACCCGCTCCTGGAAGATCTTGAATTCCCCATCGGGCCGGTCGGCGTCGAGATAGTGGCACTCGCCGCTCATGGTGCTGGTGGATGCCAGGATCAGATACCGGCGCGAGCGGCTCTTGCCGATGTCAACAACGAAAGTTTCATCCTTTTCCACGTACACCGTGGCGTCGCGGCCGGCGGGCGTCCCCAGCACATGGCGGTTCACTTTGAAGGGGCGCAGGCTGGCGGGGTCGATGCCCGGATAGAAAACCGTGCGGCTGTCATTGGCCCAGGCCATGTCGCCCGAGGTCATCTTGATTTCTTCGGGGTATTCCCTGCCGGTCTTCAGGCTGCGGAAACGGATGCGGTACTGGCGGCGCGAAACATTGTCCATGCTGTAAGCCAGGGTGGCGTTGTCCGGGCTGACGGCAAAAAAGCCGATATCGAAATATTTCTCCCCGGCCGCCATGCGGTTGCCGTCCAACATGACCTGTTCTGCTCCTTTCAGGGACCTTTTCTTGCGGCAATAGAGCGGGTAATCCTTTCCTTTCTCGTAGCGGGTGTAATACCAATAGCCGTTCTCGAAATACGGCACCGACATGTCGGTCTGCGGCACGCGGCCGGCCATTTCCTTATACAGGGTTTCCTGCAGCCCTGCCGCCGGTTTCATTACGGCGTCGGTGTAGGCGTTTTCGGCCTGCAGGTAGGCGATGACCTCGGGATTTTCCCTCTGGTTCAGCCAGTAGTATTCGTCGACGCGGGTGTGGCCATGCCGGGCCATCTCCCTGGCGATTTTTTTGGCCAAGGGCGGCTGCGGCAGGACTTCCTCCGCGCTCCAGCCCAAGGGCGGCAAAAAGCAAGCCAGGCAGGCGGCAAGCAGCCAAGCGGAACGGAATATTTTTTTATTCATGAACGCTCCTCTTTCAATCAATCGATTATACAAAAATAAAAGAATCAACTCCAGAGCAGCGGGCAAGCTGCTTTCTTTAATAAATTGAATTTAATATTGAAATTCTGTTAAAATATAACCATGGACGACGAACAGGCATTCTTTGTCCGGGACTACTGGGCGGCGGATTATCCTCACGTGGCCGATATCTGGGAGCGGACCGGCATCAGCACCCCGGGGCGGGGCGACTCGGCCGAGGTGATCGAAAACACGCTGCGTCGCAAAGGACGCCTGCTGGTGCTGATCGACAAGAAAACCGACACCGTGGTCGGCACTTCCTGGCTGACCAACGACGGCCGGCGCCTCTACCTGCACCACTTCGCCATCGACCCGAAATTCCAGGGGGCGGGGCTGTCCAAGCCGCTGCTGCGCGAATCGCTGAAGATCGCCACGGAGATCGGCCTGCAGATTAAGCTCGAGGTGCACCGGGACAATGCCCGGGCGATCAATTTCTATGAAAAAGCAGGCTTCAAGCGCCTGGGCGACTACGACGTCTACATCATCCGCGACCTGCTGGAGATCAAAACGACAAAATAGTTCCAGCAGAAAAATCCGTGCTGTCGCTTCTCCAAGCCAAAGCCCCGGCCCGGCCCGAGTAAAAATCTCGTCCTTTCTACAGGCGCAAATCGCGATTCGGCCCGGATTCTTTTTCCGGACCGGAAATCCGCGCCAGCCTGAAACTGGCCAAAGAAACGCCACCGGGGGCAAACAGACAGGTGACTTCATTGCTGCTGCCATTGTCGATCACCGTGGCGTTCTCCGGGCAGATGCCGTGCACATGGTTGTCGTGGGTGTTGAAATCCAGGACATAGTGGGCGTCCCCGGGAGCGAATCCGGACACGCTGTTTTCGGCGAAGTATTCTTCGTGGGCGGCGCAAAAGGGGCCGCCGGCTCCACTGTAATCACAAGTGGTCAGCAGCACCGCGTTTAGGCCGGCACCGCTAATGACATTATCTGTGAAGCGGTTGTCATGGCCGTCACTGGAGATGCCGTAGTTGCCCCAGGGCGTGAGGGAAATCAGATTGTTGGAAATCAGGCAGTCATTGACAAAACCGCTCTCCAGCCACATGCCCGTAATAGAAATGTTGGTCAATGTGTTGTTCTCTACTTTGGTGTTCCGGAATTCCTCGCTATAACTCGGAAAGGGCGGATTGTTGACCCAGGCCGCGCACAGGTCGATTCCCCACTTGACGTTGTCGATCCGATTGCTGCTGATCTGGGCTCCGGTCTTTATGGCCTCGACGACGATGCCGTACCATTTATAGGTGGTGGTGCCGACAATGGCATTGTTCACGATGCGCACCTGATTCCCATTGACGACGACCATCCCGCCGCGGCCGGCATCGATGGTGTTGTCGCTGATGTCGACCTGCATGCCGTCGTTCTGCCAGTTCTGCTGGCCTTCGATGGCGTTCCAGGTAATATACATGCCGAAACGTACGGCAGAAATCCGGTTGTTTTTTATGGTCACATTGCCGGCCGGATTGTTAACGCAAATGCCATTGCGCTGAATGTCGCTGAAACCACAATCGCGGACGGTCACGTGGCGCGAACTTGGATACGACACTGCCGGCGTGACATTCCGAGAAATACCAATTGCCATCATAAAAGTCTCGAATCCCAGATTTTCGAAGGTCACATCCCTGGTCTGGTCGGGGTTGAGGACCTGGAAGGCGGTAAGGCCGCGGATGGCCTGCCCGCTGCCGTCCAGGTCGCTGTCTTTGCCCTTGATCAGCACATCTCCGACTCCCCTCACGGTCAGCGTTTTATCACGAATAATGATCGCTCCGACGCTTTCATAAACATCCAAAAACGGCCCGGCGCTGAAATCGTAGACCCCCTTGTGGAACATGACCTTGTCGCCGTCGCCGGCGCGGTCGAACACATCCTGGATCTCGGCCAGGCTCATGGCCGGCCGTACCTGCCAGGCCCTGGCCTGAAGCGCCTGGCTGCTCGCCAGCAACAATGAGAACAAAGCCGTGAGGCACAAACATTTTTTTTGGATCATGATGCGCGTCCCTCCTGCGGAATGATTTTTTTTGATTTTGCCTGCCATGCCCGCTCTTGGCAATCGGGGAATTCCCTAGCAGCCATCAGGGATTTCCTTATTGCCATGAAAAATGCCCCCTCCGCCTGGCAATCGTTAGGCAGGCCAAAAGGCTGGCTATATGGACCCGGCAAGGGAATATTTTTTAACTGTAAGCCAAAGCGGGCGTCCTGTTCTTCGCCGGCGGCAAAAACTTTCAATCGGTCAGCCAATGGGTTATAATTTCGGGCCATGGAAGCCAGCGTTTACAACGAAACATTCGCCCTGTCCGCGGTCGCCGGGGACGATTCCGAACTGGCGCGGCTGCTGGAGCTGCTCGACGCCATGTCGGAGACGGCCGGCCGCCATGCCGGGATGCTTGGGGTGGGCGTGCGCGACCTGCACGCCAAGGGGCTGACTTGGGTGCTGGCCCGGCTGCATGTCAAGGTCGGCGCCATTCCCGGAGCCGGGCAATCCGTCCATATCGCCACCTGGCCTTCGGGGCGGCACAGGATTTTCGCCGTGCGCGAATTTCGTCTGGCCGCCGGCTCGGGCGCCGAGATCCTGCGCGCCACCAGCGCCTGGGCGCTGATGAACATGGATACGCGGCGGCCTTCCCGCCTTGACCCCCATTTGCCCGTTTTCGCGCGCCATCCGCAACGCATGATCAATGACGATTTCCCGCCCTTGCCGCCGGTGCAAGAGCCCGGCAGCCAGGTCTCTTACCAGGCCCTGGCCTCCGATATCGATATCAACGACCATGTCAGCAACACGGTCTACCTGGACTGGGCCCTGCGCGCCGTCCCTGATGAAGCGCGCCGGCAAAAGCCACTGGCCCTGGAGGCCGCTTTCCTGGGCGAAGCGCGCCTGGGAGACGAAATTCTCTGCCAGAGTGAAAATTCGGTCGAAGCCGGCGGAATGGTTCTGCTGCAGAGCTTGCGCGAAGCGGCATCCGGCCGTGAACTGACCCGGCTGCATTCCCGCTGGCAGGATCCGCTGCTCAATAAATCAATGAAATAGTAGGAGGAACCCATGGGAATCGTCAAGGAGTTCAAGACTTTCGCCATGCGCGGCAACGTCATGGACATGGCCGTGGGCATCGTCATCGGCGTCGCTTTCGGGAAAATAGTCACCTCGCTGGTCAACGACGTCATCATGCCACCCATCGGCCTGCTGATGGGCGGCGTGGATTTTTCGCACCTGGCCGTCGTTCTGAAATCCGCCGCCGGCAGCGAACCGGCCGTGACCTTGAAATACGGCATGCTCATCAACACCGTCATCGATTTTCTGATCGTGGTTTTCGCCATTTTCATGGTGGTCAAGGGGATGAACGCCCTGAAGCGGAAAAAGGAAGAGGCCCCGGTCGCTCCGCCGCCCCCCCCGGTCCAGGAAATGCTGCTGCGCGACATCCGGGATATATTGAGAAGCAAGGGCGAGAAAATCTTATAATCGAAATCTAAACTCGGCGTACGGTTGACGGCGTAAGGCGCATGGCGCAAGAAAGATAAATTCCAAGTCACAAAATACAATTTCCAAATAAATTCCAAGTTCCAAATTCCAATGTCCCAATCAAAGACATTAGAGATTTTTTTCTGTAGGGAACGCAGATCTGCGTTCCCTACCCCAAGGCATGGTTTTTGCATGCAAGGGTTCAATATGATTTCAATCGATCTCGTATTGAACCCCTACGTCATTTTCCTCGTTTGGGCATTGGGTCATTGATGATTGGAGCTTGTTTGGAACTTGGTGCTCGGGATTTGTGATTTTTTTTATTTCAATCAAGATTTACGAACTTGATCGACACGGCGATATCGGAGCCCCTCCACCATGCCGGCCGCTCGCGGCCGCCGTCATCCAAGCGGTCGGGCCCGACTCCGTACAGCATCCCGGATCCGGGGTGAAAAAGATAGGGTTTGCCGCTGAAAGGGTCGCGCTCGCCGACGTCCAGCAGCAGCCGCAGCACGGCTTCGTCCAGCTTCATCTCACCGCCAGCCGCCAATCGCGCTTGAGCCAGCAGCCGGGTCAGGTCGTAGCGGACCTTCAGCCCCTGGCTGCGGTAGACGTAATGCTGCAGCACCGGCCACGTATGGGGCACGGCCGAGATCACCATCATCTTTCCCAGCGGGTTGCGCAGCCACCAGAAAGAGCTCAAGTCCAGGCCTTCTCCCAGCCAGGCTGCGTCGCGGCGAATGGACTCCCGGAGATAAGGAGGCGTTTCCTCCAGGCGTCCGACCCTTTCCCAAAAATTCCACAGCATGGAGACGCTCTCCTTCTCCTTGACGAAAAAAGCGGCCAGAGCGTGGGCGGTGGTGAACAGGTGCATCCGGGAAATTCCCACGAACCCGACAACGGCGTAAAAGGCGGACGGATCGCTGAAATAATCCTTGAGCAGGAACGGGTCGACGATTTTTTCCTTCTTGACCCGTTCCAGTGCTTGCGCGAAACCCATCCAGGTAAAAGTCCTGGCCGCGGTCGTGCCGAATTCTCCCATCGGGCGTGAGGGCAGACGCTCAAGGATGCGCCGGGCCGCGGCATCGGGGCAGTCGCTGCGGTTGAGCAGAGAGCCCAGCGTGCGCAATGACAACTCGACCATGGTCTTGCCCAGGGAATTGACCGCCAGGGTGCGGCCGGATGCGATCAGCTTCAGCCCCGCGGCCATGGCGCCATGGAGGTCATCGCAGGCCTGAAGCCAGTGGCCGTCAAGGGCGGCCAGGGCCCGGGAAGCGGCAAAGAGCCTGGCCGCGTACGTGGCCAGAAGCAGGCTGCGGGCGGGCGGGTCCCAGCCGACAGGGGTGAAATCCTCGAGGTCTGCGGCCAGCAAAACCTGCCGGTAACGCCGCAGCGGCTCAGCGAACCGTTGCCGCCTTTCCGCGATCTGAACGCGGCGGGACGAAAAATAAGCGCAGACATCCTCACCCGGCAGCTGCGGGAAATAAAGGTTGGCCCCTTGCCAGTTTTGACGGTAGCCGGCGTTGAGGCGCGTCAGCCATTGGCCATAGCGGGAGCGGAAAAGATAGTTTTGGGGCGGGTCGCTGAACAGTTCCAATATGCGAGAGCGGAAAGCTTCTGCCGCGGGATCGGCTCCGGGAGGTTCGGCGAATCCCCAGATCAGGAAAAAACCGTTGCCGGCTCCCAGGTGCGCCGCGGGAGGCCTACCCCCTTCGAAGGGTTTCGGCGCCGCTGGACCGGTCTCGGGCCGGGAATCGAACAGATTCAGGCTGATAAAAAAAAGGAGGAACACCCCCAGGAAGACAAAAAACCAGAAAAATATCCGCTTCATGGCTCTCAGGTCATTGGTTCAGCTTTCACGCCCGGACATGGCGCGCCGGAGCAGGATCTCCTTCAACTGCAGCAGGTTTTTCACGGCCGCGCCCTTGTAATGGTTGTTGCCCGAAACGAACACCTTTTTGGCCTGCTCTTGCAAGCGCGCCACCACCTCGCCCAGGCGGCCAAGCTCGGCCGCGGAATAGGAATAATCGTAGCGGGCATCGCGCCCCTGGCCGGAAAACCAGTCCTGGCTGTTGCGCCCGTGCAGCCGCAGATAGGCCGTGTCCCTGGCGGTAACCAGCGCGGTCAAGACCAGCGACCGGGACACCTGCGGCTGGTCGATGTTGGTCCAGATCAGTCCGCGGCTTTTAAAAAAAGACAGCACTTCGTCTTCCAGCCAGCCCTGGTGGCGGAATTCCACGGCCAGAGGGTATGCCTCGAAATGGCCGGACAGTTCCCCCAGAAAGGACAGGTTGGCGGCATCGAAGTGAAAGGAATAGGGGAACTGGGCCAGGAGCCCGGCCAGTTTCCCGGCCGCGGCCAGAGGCTGCAAGCAGGCATGAAACCCCTCGATCATGGATTTCTCCAGTTTGCGCTCGTGGGTGAACGACTGGTGCAGTTTGATCCAGAATCGGAAACCGGGATAGCCGGCGGTCTTGTCCGCCCAGCCCTGGGTCAAGGCCAGGCTGGGGATGCGGTAGAAGCTGGTATTGACTTCGACAAATTCGAACTGTCCGGCCAGGAAAGCCAGGTGGTTGAAGCGCGGCGGCAGCGGCTGGGGATAGACCGTTCCCCGCCAGTCGGCGTAGCTCCAGCCGGCCGGGCCGAAAAAGACGCCGTCAGGATTTGCCATCCAGGATTTCCCGGATCTTGGCCAAAAGGCTTCTGACCTGGTAAGGCTTCTGGATAAAGCCTTTGACGCCAAGGGCCAGGATCTCGTTCACTTTCTCGTTCTGGCTGTAGCCGGTGGAAAAGAGCACCCGCACCTGGGGATTGATCTCCTGCAATTTGAGGAGAGTCTCGCGCCCCCCCTGCCTGGGCATGACCATGTCCAGGATCACGAGGTCGATCTGCCTGGCCTGGCTGCGGTAGACGGCGACGCCCTCCTCCCCGTCGGCGGCGAGGCGGACCCGGTAGCCGTAACTGCCCAGGATATCGGAAGCCACATGGCGGATGGCTTCTTCGTCGTCGATGACCAGGACCGTCTCATGGCCGCAGGCCATTTCCGCCTCGATTTCGCTTTCCATGATTTCGGGCTTGCCGCTCAAGGGCAGGTAGACCTTGAAAGTGGAACCCTCGCCGGTTTCGCTGTAGACATTGACAAAGCCGCCGTGGTTTTTGACTACGCCGTAAACCATGGACAATCCCAGCCCGGTGCCCTTGCCCTTTTCCTTGGTGGTAAAGAACGGTTCAAAGATCCGCTGCTGGGTGTTCCCGTCCATGCCCACGCCGGTGTCGCTGACCGCCAGGACGGCGAACCACCCCGGCTTGGCGTCGACCTGGCTGCGGACATCGGCCGCGCTCAGCTTGGCCAGCGACGACTGGATGATCAGCCGCCCGCCGGCGGGCATGGCGTCACGGGCATTGACGCAGAGGTTGATCAGCACCTGCTGGATCTGGCCGACGTCGATCTCGACCGTGGGCAGGCTGTCATTCAGGCGCGTTTCGATGACGATGGACTTGTCCAGGGTGCCGGCCAGGAGCTTCAGCGATTCGCTGATGACGCTGTTCAGGTTGGACGGGCGGATGTCATATTTGCCGCCGCGGGCAAAGGCCAGCAGCTGCGCGGTCAGTTCGGCCGCCCGGCTGGCGCTTTTTTCTATGGTGTCGACCGGCCGGAAAAAAGGATGGTCGCTCTTGATATTGGTCTTCAGCCAGGAAGCATAGCCCAGGATGCCGCCCAGGATATTGTTGAAATCATGGGCGATTCCCCCGGCCAGCAAGCCGATGGATTCCATTTTCTGGGCCTGGAGGAAACGCTCCTCCAGTAGTTTGCGCTCGCTGATGTCGCGCACGTATTCGATCACGCCCCTCACCCGGCCGGCCGGGTCAAAAAGCGGAAAGGCGTGCAACTCCAGCCAGCCGCGGCGGTTGCCGCCGCCGACCAGCGGCACGTTATCCACCTGGGGTTTTTTTTGCTTGATGGCGCGCAGGGTGGGACAGACGCGGCAGGGTTTTTTCCGGCCGTGGTAGGCCTGGAAGCATTTTTTCCCGGCCAGCGGCACCTGGTGGGCATACAGCTTGTCCATGGCCTGGTTGACCTGCAGGATGTTCAGGTCGCGATCCAGCACGCTGATCCCGTCCTGGATGCCGTTGAACACCGCCTCCAGGAAACGCTGGCTTTCCTTGATTTCGTTTTCCGCCTGCTTGCGCCACAAAGCGTCGGCAATATGCTGGGAGACAAAAATCAGCAATTCGCGGTCCCTTTCGGAATAATGAAAATCCTCCTGGTAGCTTTGGATCACCAGGACGCCGAAAGAGCGCTCCCCTCTTTTCAACGGCACACCCAGCCATTCGCTGGACGGCGCGCCGATCAGTTCAATCAATCCGTCCTTGGCCATCTGTCCGACCTGCTGGTCCGAGGCCAGCAGCGGCTGGCCCGTCCGCAAAACATGTTCGGTCAAGCCCCGGCCCAGTTTCTGCGGCGGCGGCGGCGCATCGAATTCATCGAGGTAGCAGGGAAAGCTGAGCATTTGCCCGGAAGCGTCGGTCAGGGCGATGTAAAAATTGCGGGCATAGAGCAGGCTGGAAATGATGCCGTGAATCGCCTTGTACAGCGCATCCATGTCCTCGGCCTGGCTGGCTTTTTCAGAGATCTGGTATAGCGCCGACTGCAGGACCTCCGACTGGCGATGCCGGTCGATCTCTTCCTCCAGCTCGCGGTTGGCGAGCTCCAATTCCAGGGTGCGTTCACTGACCAGCGCTTCCAGCTGGTCGTGATATAATTTCAACTCTTCCCCTACCTGTCGGTAGGTGCCAAGCCTGGCGCTGCGGATCTTTTCCGCGCCCGTCTTGCCGGATGACCCGGGTTTGCAGACCGCAGCGCTCTTTTTTGCCGTCTTCTTTTTCATGACACCTCGTTAGGGATAAACCGCATTATAGAAAAAAAACATGGCGAATGCAAAAGCCGCTGATTTCGTAATTCGTAAAACGTAATTCATAATTCGCAGGAGAAAAAGCAATCGATCGATTCATTGCGTTTTCGAATCACGAATTACGAATCACGCATGTTCGCTTTCCATTCTTTACGGCGTCGAGCTTTTGTGCTACAAAATCAGGACTGAGCGAGCATGGAGGCAATATGATCGTCAAGACCTTTACCGATGTGCCGGCTGAGAAAGTGACCATGGCCGGAGCGGAAAACGTTACCATCCGCTGGCTGCTGGGCAAGGATTCTCCGGCCCCGAATTTTTTTTTGCGCCTGTTCGAAGTCATGCCCGGCGGGCATTCCCCTTACCACACCCACCCCGCGGAACACGAGATATTCATCCTGGAAGGCCGTGGACGGATCAACGCCAAGGGCAAAACTTTTCCGGTCAGCGCCGGCAGCTTTGCCCTGGTGGAACCCAACGAAGAGCACCAGTTTGAAAACAGCGGGGACACGGCCTTTAAATTTCTCTGCCTGGTCCCCAGGGAAAAATAAAGGATCCGGCCGGCGGCCGCAGCCGCCCTATTCCGTTTTCTCCACCACGATGGTCATTTTGGCGGCCAGGGCGGCGATGGCCCCGACCGCGGCCAGGACCGGCAGGAAAGCCGCCCCCACCACTCCCAGCGTCAGGGGGATCTCGATCAGGGTTTTCCCTTCTTCGTTTTTCAAAATGATGTTCCGGATATTGCCCTCGTGGATCAGTTCTTTTATCTTCTCGACCACCTGGCTCCCCTCCAGCTTGAACTCCTCGCGGGGACCTTTCTTTTTTTCATCGGCCATGCGCACCTCCTTTTACACTTCCCAAACGGCGTCGAGCCGCCCGAAGTTCCCATTATAGCAGATTCCCCCAGCCGCGGCCGGCCGGGCCTCCAGGGATCCGGGATTTTAAACCCCACGGGAAAACAATTAAGCCGAATTCCATTGACTAAACGGTGGAAATGAGCGACAATAGGGCTTCATATCATACCGGAGCCCATACCATGTCGGAAAAAAAAATGGACTGGAAGGATACGTTAAACCTGCCGCGCACCGACTTTCCCATGAAAGCCCAGCTCAGCCAGAAAGAGCCCGAGACCCTGAAAAAATGGCAGGCGGCGGGTATCTATGAAAAAATACTGGACAATCATGCCGGGCAGGAGCCGTACATCCTGCACGACGGCCCGCCCTACGCCAACGGCAACATCCACCTGGGCACGGCCCTGAACAAGATCCTCAAGGATTTCATCGTCAAGAGCAAGTCCATGGAAGGCTTTTACAGCCCCTACGTCCCGGGTTGGGACTGCCACGGTCTGCCCATCGAGCACAAGGTGGACCAGAAGCTGGGCTCGCGCAAGAAAAACATGAGCCAGCTGCAGGTACGCGAGGAGTGCCGGCTGTATGCCGAAAAATTCCTGGATCTGCAGCGCTCCGACTTCAAGCGCCTGGGAATCTTCGGCGCCTGGGACAATCCCTATACCACCCTGGACCCGGCCTACGAGGCCACGGTCATCCGCTTTTTCAACTCCTTCGTCAGGGAAGGCAACGTCTACCGCCAGAAGCGCCCGGTCTACTGGTGTCTTTCCTGCCAGACCGCCTTGGCCGAAGCCGAGGTCGAATACGACGACCACACGTCGCCCTCGATCACGGTGAAGTTCCCCCTGCGCGAACTTCCGCCTTTTTTGAAAGAATATGCCGGACGCGATATTTTTGTCCTGATCTGGACGACCACCCCCTGGACCATCCCGGCCAACCTGGCCATCGCCCTGCATGCCGAATACGATTATGCCCTGTTCGAAATGAAGGGAGAGCTTTATATCGCCGCTTCATCCCTGCTGCCGGCCATTGCCGCTTTGAACCACGAAACCTTCAGCAAACTGAAGGAATTCAAGGGCGGGGAATTGGCAGGATGCAAGGCCCGCCACCCGCTCTACGACCGCGATTCGTTGCTGATCAACACCGACTACGTTCTGCTGGACCAGGGCACCGGCTGCGTGCATACCGCTCCCGGGCACGGCGAGGACGACTTCCACGCCGGCGTGGCCCACAAGCTCGACATCTATTCGCCGGTCAGCCCCGACGGTCGCTTCGACGACAGCGTCGGGCCATACAAGGGCATGCAGGTCTTCCAAGCCAACGAACGCATCGTCGAGGACCTGCGCCGGAACGGCAGCCTGCTGCACTCCAGCTCCATCAAACATTCCTACCCCCACTGCTGGCGCTGCAAGAAACCGGTCATCTACCGGGCCACAGCTCAGTGGTTCATCGCCATGGACCAGGCGGCCTTGCGGGGCAAAGCCCTGGAGGCCATCAAGGGAGTGGACTGGATACCAGCCTGGGGCCAGGAACGCATCGCCAGCATGATCGAAAACCGCCCCGACTGGTGCATCTCGCGCCAGCGCGACTGGGGCGTCCCCCTGCCGGCATTTTTCTGCGCGAAATGCGCCGAACCGCTGCTCGATCCCGCGGCGATCGAAAACGTGGAGAAGACTTTTGCCGCCCTGGGGTCCAACTCCTGGTACCAGAAAGAAGCGGCTGAATTTCTGCCCGTCGGCACCGTCTGCCCCAAATGCGGCGGCAAGGATTTTTCAAAAGGAAAAGACATTCTCGACGTCTGGTTCGAGTCGGGTTCGTCGCACGGTATCCTTCAGCGCAGCGCCGGGCATCGCTGGCCGGCCGACATGTACCTGGAAGGCGGCGACCAGTACCGCGGCTGGTTCCATTCGTCGCTGCTTATCGGCGTCAGCGCCATGGGGGCGGCGCCCTACCGCACGGTCATCACCCACGGCTGGGTGCTTGACGCGGAGGGCCGGGCCATGTCCAAGTCGCTGGGCAACGTCATTGAGCCGCAAAGCATCATCAAGGACCGCGGGGCCGAGATCCTGCGCCTGTGGGCGGCCATGGTCAACTACCAGGAGGATGTCCGCCTGGGCGAAGAGAACCTCCTGCGCCTCAGCGAAAGTTACCGCAAGATCCGCAATACCTGGCGCTTCATGCTCGGCGTGCTTTCCGACTTTCTGCCGCAGCGCGACGGCGTCCCTTTCGCCGGCCTGAGCGAAACCGACCTGTACATACTGCAGCGGCTGCAGGAGACGAAGGCCCGCGTGCTCCAGGCCTACCGCGATTTCGAATACCACACCATTTTCCACGCCATGTTCAACTTTTTCACCGTGGACCTGAGCGCCTTTTACCTCAATTTGCAGAAAGACAACCTCTACTGCAACCGGCCGAACGATCCGCAGCGCCGCGCCAGCCAGCAGGCCGTGTTCACCCTGCTGCACGAGACCCTGCTGCTCATGGCCCCCATCCTCTCCTTCACCTGCGAAGAGGCCTGGGGTTACCTCCCCGAATATCCCGGCAAGGCGTCCTCTATCCACCTGGAGCGGTTTCCCGTAATCGATGAATCGTACCGCCGGGCGGTGGACGGAGAGCGCTGGGAAAATATCATGGCGGTTCGCGACCGCATCCTGAAGGAGATTGAGTCGGCCCGCGCCGCCAGGCTGATCGGCGATTCGCTGGAGGCCGGCATCGAGATCACGGCAACCGCGGAAAACGAAAAGCTGCTGCGCGAAAACAGCGGCCTTTTCAGGACCATCCTGGTCGCCGCCGCCCTGGACGTGGGCGCGGGAAAAGTGGAAAAGATCACGGTGCGCAAAGCGAGCGGGCGCAAATGCCCGCGCTGCTGGAACTGGGTGGAGGCGGCTCCGGCCGCCGGCGCCCATCCCGAACTGTGCCCGCGCTGTGCCGCCGCCGTGTCCACCGCGGTCAAGGAGTAACCTCGTGCACCTGAAAAACAAGAAGCCGTATCTGCTCATCATTTTGGCCATTATCGCCGCCGACCAGCTCAGCAAATGGCTGATCGTCAAATTTCTTCCCCTCGAATCCACGCGCGACGTGGTCAAGGGGTTTTTTCGCCTCTGGCACGTGCGCAACTCCGGCGCGGTCTGGGGCTTTTTCTCCGGCCATGACGGCGGCTGGGTCCCGAAGCTCATCACGGCGCTGGCCATCACCGCCCTGCTGATCGTCGCCTTCTTTTTCCTGCGCGCCGACCGGCGGGCGCGGCTGGAACTGGCATCCTATGCCTTCATCCTGGGCGGGGCGCTGGGCAACATCACCGACCGCCTGCGCCTGGGCTACGTGGTCGATTTCCTTGACGCCTACATCAAGTCCTGGCATTGGCCGACATTCAATGCCGCCGACAGCTGCATCACCATCGGCGTGCTGCTGCTGGCCCTGTCGATGTGGAGGGGAAAATGCACCCCATCCTGATCAAGGCCGGGCCGCTGACCATCGCCAGCTACGGCTTCCTGTTCGCCTTTGGCGTGCTGCTGGGGGTGCTGCTCTGCTTCCGCCTGGCCAAGAAAGAGGGCATCGACCTGAAGATTTTTACCGATTTTGTCTTCTATGTCATGCTCCTCAGCCTGCTGGGGGCCAAGCTCTGGCTGCTAATCACCAACCTCGGCTACTACCTGAAATTTCCGGGCGAGATCAAATACCTGCTGACCTCGGGCGGCACCTTTTACGGCGGCCTGATCTTCGGCGCGGTCTTCGCCGTCTGGTTCATCCGCCGCCACAAGCTCAGCTTCCGCCAACTCGGCGATATCGCCGCCCCGGCGCTGGCCCTGGGCCATTTTTTCGGCCGCCTGGGCTGCTTCGCCGCCGGCTGCTGCTGGGGCCGCGAAGCCGCGCACTTCCCGCTGGCCGTCACCTTCACCAACCTGAAAGCCAACTCGCTGACCGGCGTGCCGCTCTACATCCCCCTCTATCCCACCCAGCTCTTTGAAGCCGCGCTCAACCTGGGAAATTTTATTTTTCTGATGGCCCTGTACAAAAAAAGAAAATTCAAAGGCCAGGTCATTGCCGTCTACATGCTGAACTATTCCGTGATCCGTTTCGTCGTCGAGTACTTCCGCGGCGATTCCGACCGCGGCTACGTCTTCGGGGGCATGGAAGATCCCCTGGCCAGCCTTTCCCTGCCGCAGCTGGTCTCGGTCGTCGGCGTCATCACCGCCCTGGCCCTGCTCAAGGGCTTCAAGAAGAAAGGTGAAAAAGAAACTCACGTTCAGGGTTAAGGAATACTGGGAAAGGATCGACCAATACCTGACCGCCGTCCTCCAGCCCCTTTCCCGCAGCCGCATCGAAAAGCTGATCAAGAACCGGCAGGTCACACTGAACGGGGCCGTCCTGCTCAGAAAAAGCCAGGAGATCTGTCCCGGCGACCGCATCACGGTGGAGATCACCGGTGAAGAGGAAACCGTTTACCTGCCGTCCCGGCCCTTGCAGAAAGTTTTCGAAGACGAATGGCTGCTGGTCATCGACAAGCCGAGCGGGCTGCCCGTCCATCCCGGCGCCGGCGAAAAGCAGGAGACCGTGCTCGATATCTTCCGCTTCCACTACCCGCAGGTCGCGGCCTTTGCCGACCAGGAGCGCCCGGGCATCGTGCACCGGCTGGACAAGGACACCTCCGGCGTCCTGATCCTGGCCAAGAGCGAGGAAGCGCTGGAAAGGATGCAGGAGCTGTTCCAGGAGAGGGAAATGCAAAAAACCTACCTGGCGCTGGTCAAAGGGCAGATGCGCTTCCGCAACGGCACCATCGACCTGCCCCTGGCGCGCAGCACCAAGAACCGCGCCCGCTTCGCCGTCGTGGGCGAGGACAGCGAGGGGGGGCGCGAAGCGGTCACCGATTTTGCCGTCATCCGCGAGTTCGAAAAATTCACCTATGTGCGCCTGATGCCGCACACCGGACGCACCCACCAGTTGCGCGTGCACCTGTCCTATTTCGGCAACCCGATCCTGGGCGACATTTTATACGGCAACCGCAAGCAGCTGGACCTGCCGCGCCTGGCCCTGCACGCCTACGAGATCGAATTCGTCCACCCCTTCACCGGCAACGGCATCCGCGTCACCTCGCCCCTGCCCGAGGACCTGCGGCGGTTCATTGCGGAGAATTTCAAGCGAACTATCGTGACACGCGACACGTGACGCGTAACGCGTAACAAGTAAGAAAGTAAATTCCAAATCACAAATCTCAAATTCCAAATAAATTCCAAGTTCCAAATTCCAATGTCCCAAACAAAAGCCCTTCCTAGGACCTTTTCATCGTTTTGGTGATTGGTGTTTGGTGCTTGTTTGTGATTTAGTGCTTGGGATTTGGAATTTCTGTAAAAATCTTTATTTATCAAGGCAAATGTGTTAAGCAATAAAGTAGAAATCATGGAAAATAATAAAAAGAGTTTTAACTCGATCGATGAATACATCATGACCTTCCCCAAAGAGGTGCAGGCAATTCTCAATGGATTGCGGGCAGCGATAAAAGCCGCGGCGCCCGAAGCGGAGGAGAAGATCAGTTATCAAATTCCAACATTTTTTCTCAAAGGGAATTTGGTTCATTTTGCCGCTTATAATAAACATATCGGTTTTTATCCCACATCCAGCGGCGTCCGTGCTTTTAAAAAAGAATTGTCGATATATAAAACTTCCAAAGGCACGGTGCAGTTTCCCATCGACATGCCGCTGCCGCTGGCATTGGTCGCCAAGATCGTGAAATTCAGGGTTTCTGAAAACAAAAAAAGCAAACGGTTCGCTGACAGGGAGATAAAATGAAGGCGGTGCGGCTCGTCCTGTTGTTTGCCATTGTTCTTTTTGGCTGTGGCGCGTGTCCTCCGCCGCTTGCAGTAAACAAGACAGCTGCCGTTAAGCAAAGGCCGCCGGAGCTGATCTTTCCATATATCAAGCCGGTCTTCATGACCTTCCATCTCCAAATCATCGAGGCCTATTGCCGACAGAGAAATATGCACCGGCTTAGCCAGGACCGAGTCCGGCTATTCGTTCAACCCATGGGCATCGTCGAGCAAGCCGTCGAGATTGACCTGGCGCACCGGCAACTTACCGTTTATCCGGGAACACACGATCGCGTGGAAGCAGTCCGAACACGACTTTCCGAAGAACAGACGGCACAAATCAAAACACTGATAACTTCTGAAGAGTTCAAAAGCATCCCGGCGGAGAACGACCTCTTCGGCATGGACGGCTGCGCGGTTTTGCTGGAGACAGCGCCGGCCAACATCTATTCCTGGAAGCTGCACTGGCAGCCGACGGACGAAGGGTTAAAGAAGGTCATAGATAATATTCTGCTCTTGACAAAGAAGCCACGTGGCGAATAGGCCGTGCCGTTGAACTTTTATTTGGGTCATTGGAACTTGCTAGGGTTTGAAACCCTCCCCTACTTATCTTCATTCCCAATACTCGACGCTATTCCCGCTTCTTTTTGATCAATCAGTTAATTGAATCCTTTCGAAATCAATTATTCTATTACCAATATTATTAATTATGCTAAAAAATAATAATGATTTCATTGAAATATCCCAGCCATATATTTCTGTTGAAGAAATTTCATGTTTCTCAGTCTCAAATTAGCATCCCATGAAATTTGAACCCAACACCCTGCAAAGAAATTGTTCACGTGAAGAAATAATAACTGAAATTAAACGAGTTGATTCTCTAGTCAATAAAAATATTCTAACAACTCAAGATTTCAATAAAATCGCCAAGTTGAAAGTTCATAGCATAAGTAAAAGGTTTGGCGTTGGGAGAAAGCTTTGATTCCTGCAAATCTCGGATATAAATATTCTGGAATAAGAATTACTGAAAAAATGAAACAATAGAGCCCGGGAGTAGAACTAGAATTAGATCATAAAATACCCTATGCAAAAGGCGGAGCTGAAAAACGTAGAAACCAAGTACAAGGATTGCAATATTGGAAAGGGTAATAGATTTTTTGAATAAGCGCTTACTACAATTGAAGTTAATTCACCTACGGTTCCAGAAATCATCATCGCCCCTCACCCCAGCAAAGCCATTTTTTTTAATTCTTTCTCCACCCTCGTCACTATCTTTCACAACGCCTCTTTTTCCGCCATGCATTCAAATGATAATTTGGCTAAGTTGCATGGTCTTCAAGATTCTGGCTTTTCCGACAGAAACCAATCAAGATATTGCCGCAGTTTTCCGGTAAGAAAGTAGGGAAGGTTCAAAAGAAAAAACTGTTTTCCTTCCTGAGTGGTCATGGTGGTGATTTCCAGCCGGCCGGCATAGAGACGAACGGCATATGGGGAGCGGCTCAGATTCATGAATTGGTGCAGGGAACGCAGCGAACCGCTTGCTCCCGCTTTCACTTCAAGGGGAATAACATGGCGATCGTATGGAAACAGGAAGTCAATTTCAGCATTGGATTGCTTCTTTTCCCGAACCCAAAATACGGTTTTTTTAAATATGGTCATTTCACTGGCTAACAATTCCTGGCCGACAATTTGTTCGGCCAATTTGCCCCGGTAAAATGAATGCAAATCGGGATATTCGAAAAAATGACCCTGCAGCCCCGCCGAAAAATTAAGCAGCCCGATATCAAAAAAAAGCAGGCGCGGCGATTTTTTTAAATCCGGAAGCAGGGGAATTTCCCAGGCGGTCGTGGGGTAAAGCAAGTATGCAATCATGGCTCTTTCCAAGGTCCGCAACGCTTCGCCGACCTCTCGTGAGCGATAGTTGGATTTTCCAAAACCGGCAAACGATATCCGTTCTCCGGATGCCAAGGGCGCCGATTCAATGCAGTGCCTGAGGATGTGCTTCAGGGTGTTGTTGCGGGCATATTTTTCAGCATCATCCTGAAAGGCAGTGAACAGAGATTGATAGTGAGGCTTCAGGGATGATATGTCCTTTTTCTCAGCATAGCGGGCCACGATTTCCGGCATACCGCCGATCTGGGCATAAACATGAAACAACTCCATGAGTCGCTGCCGGGAAAATTCAGGCAAAGGAATTACCTGCAGTGCCTGCAGGGCTTGCGTTTCGCCGATAGCCAGCAAAAACTCCTCAAAAGTCAACGGGTACATGAAAAGGAATTGCACTCTCCCGACCGGGAAATCGATTGTTTTTTGTTCGGCCATCACTTCCAGAAGCGATCCGGCAGCAATCACATGGATCTCCGGCAGGGATTCATAAAAATAGCGCAGCAGGCGAACCGCATCGGGAGAAAATTGAATTTCGTCAATAAACAACAGAACATTTCCAGACTCGAGTGCCAAGTTTTTCTGCAGCAGGATGGCTTGGTATAGATCTGTAACCGGGAGATTTTTTAAAAACAATGCCGCTTCCTTTTGGTTTTCCAGGTTCAAGTAGATATAATTAGCGTATTCTTTGGCAAACATTTCCACCGCGGTTGTTTTGCCTACTTGCCTGGCTCCTCTCAGAATCAGAGGTTTCCTGTCTGGCGATGCAGCCCATAATTTCAATTGCTCATTTATGGCACGCTTAAACATCGGCCCCCTATTTGTCATAAAGTAAGGGCATTATAATGTGTTTGTTGTAATAATGTCAACCCATTTTTTCAATAAACTTGTAACGGAATCAGCGTTCAATTAAGCGCTCTATTGCCTCATCTAAAAATCAGCTTAACGACGATTTCCGCCCGGAGCTCTTTTGCTGTATAATAACCGCTCTGGTAACAAATGGAAACCCGACACACATCCCCGGAAATCCGCCTGGCCGACATAAAGAAAAGCGGCCGCCTGCGCCTGCATTTTTCGGGCATCGTCCAGGGAGTGGGCTTCCGGCCTTTTCTCTACCGCACGGCCGAGAAATTCGGGCTGAAGGGCTTCGTCAAGAACACCGGCGCCGGCGTGACCCTGGAAGTGGAGGGCGGCCGGCTGCCCGAGTTCATCCGCTACATCACGCGCCACGCCCCGCCCTTGAGCCGTATCGAAACCCTGCGCCTCGAGGAATTGCCGGCCAGGAACTCCAAAGAATTTAAGATTCTGGAAAGCGACGCCCGCGGGCAGAAACATGTCATGGTCTCCCCAGACATCGCCCTCTGCGCCGCCTGCAGGAAAGAGATGGACGATCCCGGGGACCGGCGGTACCAGTACCCCTTCACCAATTGCACCGACTGCGGCCCGCGCTTCACCATCATCGAGGGGCTCCCCTACGACCGGCCGAAGACCACGATGAAGAAATTCGCCATGTGCCCCGAGTGCCACCGCGAGTACATGAACCCGGGCGATCGCCGCTACCACGCCCAGCCCGTCTCCTGCCCCGACTGCGGACCACGCCTGCAATTGCGGGCCAAAGGGAGAATCGCAAAAGCAAATGCGCCGGGAGAGGCGATAAAGCTGTTAAAAAAAGGGATGGCCGTGGCCATCAAGGGGATCGGCGGCTTTCACCTGGCCTGCCAGGCAGGAAACCGGGCGGCGCTGGAGCGGCTGCGGCGCTTCAAGGGGCGCGAGAACAAGCCCTTCGCCCTGATGGCGACCATGGCCATGATCCAAAGGCACTGCCGCATTACGGCGGCCGAAAAAGAACTGCTGCAGAGCCCCCAGGCCCCCATCGTTCTGCTCAAGGCAAAAGCAAATGACAAATTGCTCCGCCTGTCGGCACCTGGGCAGAACCGCCTGGGCTTTATGCTCCCCTACTCCCCCCTGCACCGCCTGCTGATCGAGAAGATGGGCGAGCCGCTGGTCATGACCAGCGCCAATATCGCGGACGAGCCCATCCTGTTCGACGACGCGGCCAGGGAGCTTCCCAGGCTCTGCGACGCCATCCTGAGCCATGACCGGCCCATCCTCTCGTTCGCCGACGACTCGGTGACGCAGGTGGTCGAAAACAAGCCTTATTTCATCCGTCGCAGCCGCGGCTTCGTGCCGCTGCCGATCGCCATGCCCTTTTCCAGCCCCATGACGGTGCTGGGTCTGGGCGGCATGCTCAAGACCACCTTCTGCCTGCTGGACAAGGAGCGCGCCTTTGTCGGCCCACACATCGGCGACACCGAATCCAACACGGCGCTGGCCGCCGAGAAGCGGGCCGTTCTCCATTTCATGAAGCTCTTCTCCTTGAGCCCCGCGATCGTCGCCGTCGATAAGCACCCCTCCTACCCCAACCGATTGCTGGCCGAGGCCTTCCCCAAGGCGAAGGTCGTCGAGGTCCAGCACCACCGCGCCCACGTCGCTTCGCTGCTGGCCGAAAGCGGCGAAACGGGCAAGGTCCTGGGCATCGCCCTGGACGGCACCGGCTACGGCGACGACGGCACGATCTGGGGCGGCGAATTTTTCCTCGGCGACCTGAAGAACGGCCTGGAGCGCGCCGGCCACCTGCTGCCCATGTTTCTCCCGGGAGGCGACGCGGCCGCGCGCGAACCGTGGCGTACGGCCATCTCCCTGCTACTGGCCCTCGGCACGGAAAAAGCGGCCGGGCGTTTCGCCGGAAAATTCGGCCGCAAGGGCGACCAGGTCCTGGAAGCCGCGAACCGGCGCCGGGGCGGCGTCATGACCACCAGCTGCGGCCGGCTGTTCGACGGCGTGGCCGCGCTGCTCGGCCTCGGCGATGCCAATTCTTATGAAGGCGAACTGCCCTCGCTCCTGCAGGCCGAGGCCGAGAAAGCCCGGCCGCAAAAGCAGCCCTATCCGTACGCCATAGAAAACAAAGGCGGCATGCCGGTCCTGAATATGCTGCTGGCCTTGGAGGCCATGCTGGCCGATAAAAAAAGCCGGGCTGAAAAAGCCTGCCGTTTCCACCAGACCCTGGCCCACGGCCTGCTGGACATGGCCAGCCATTGCGCCGGCGCTTCCGGAGTGCGAAAAGCGGCTCTGAGCGGCGGCGTTTTCCAGAATACGCTGCTTCTCAAGATGAGCAGGGAGCTGCTGCTTAAAAATCGTTTCCAGGTCCTGCACCATACCCAGGTCCCGGCCAACGACGGCGGCATATCGCTGGGGCAGGCAGTGCTGGCGGCCATGAAATGCCGCAAGGAGTTATAAACATGTGCCTGGCCGTTCCCATGAAAGTGATCGAAATAAAAGGCGACATGGCCATAGTGGAGAGCGCCGGCCTGCGACGCGAAGTCGGCATCATGCTGCTGGACAAGGTCAAGCTTAAGGATTGGGTGCTTATCCACGCCGGGTTCGCCATCTCCAAGCTGACCCATAAGCAGGCCCGCGAAACCCTGGCCATCTTCGAAGAAGGGAGGTTCTTTGGCTGAAGCAATCGCGCTGACCCGCCTGGCCGAACGCCTGCGCAGCTTTCCGGCACCCCCGGAAACCAAGATCATGGAGGTCTGCGGCACCCACACCGTGGCCATCCGCCGTTCTGGGGTGCAGCATCTCCTTCCCGGGACGGTGAGGCTCGTCTCGGGACCGGGCTGCCCGGTCTGCGTCACCCCGGACCGCTTCATCGACGAGGCCGTGGCCCTGGCCCGGCAGGGAGTGACCGTCACCAGCTTCGGCGACATGCTTCGCGTCCCGGGCAGCCGCTCCTCGCTGGAAAAGGAGCGCGCCTCCGGCTGGGACATCCGCGCCGTTTATTCGCCGCTCGACGCCCTGAAGATCGCCTCTGACTGCGGCCGGGAAACAGTATTCCTGGCCGTGGGTTTTGAGACCACGGCGCCGGTTATCGCCGCAGCGGCCATGAAGGCGCTGGAAAAAAAGATCGCCAATTTCTCCCTGCTCACCGCCCTGCGCCTGGTGCCGCCCGCTTTGAAGGCGCTGATCGCGATCCCCCAAGGGGACGCCGCGGCACAGCCCCCCAAGGGGACGGGCGCAACCGCCCAGCCGACGGCGGCAGACACCGGCCTATCGGGATTTTTGCTGCCCGGGCATGTATCGGCCGTCATCGGCAAGCAGGCTTATGATTTCCTGCCTGAACGGCGGCTGCCCGGAGTGATCAGCGGCTTCGCTGCCGAAGACATCATTTCATCCTTGCTCATGTTGCTGGATATGCATAATAAAGGTATATATAAGGTCATGAACAACTATCCGCGCGTGGTGCGCGACGACGGCAATGAAAAATCACGGCAAGTGCTGGCCGAGGTATTCGAACCCGTGGACGCCGATTGGCGGGGCCTGGGCGCCATCCCGGACAGCGGCCTGCGGCTTAAGGCCGCATATGCCGCCCTGGATGCGCGTCAGCGCTTCGCCATCCAGGTTGAAAATGCATCCCCTCGGGGGGAGTGCCGCTGCGGCGACGTGCTGCGCGGCCTGATCGATCCCCCCGCCTGCCCGCTGTTCAACAAGGCCTGCCGCCCCGACCGGCCGCTGGGGCCATGCATGGTATCGTCAGAAGGCAGCTGCAGCGCCTGGGTGACCTATGGATAAGGTCCTGCTGGCCCACGGCGGCGGCGGCAGCAAAAGCGCCGAGCTGACCCGGCTCGTGTTCCAGCGTTTTTTGCGCGACCCGCTGCTCATGGAAATGGACGACGCCGCCCGTTTGCCCGGCCAGGTGTTCACCACCGACAGCTTCGTGGTCCGGCCGCTGTTTTTCCCGGGCGGCGACATCGGCCGCCTGGCCGTGTGCGGCACGGTCAACGACATGGCGGTCATGGGCGCCAAGCCGCTATATCTCTCCATCGCCTTCATCATCGAGGAGGGCTTCCCGCTGGCGCAGCTGGAAAAGATACTGGCCTCCATCGCCCGCGCCTGCCGCGAAAGCGGGACGCGCATCGTCTGCGCCGACACCAAGGTGGTGGAAAAAGGCAAGGCCGACGGCATGTTCATCACCACCGCCGGCATCGGCCGCCCTCTTTTCAAAAAGCCGGTGGAGCCGGCCCGCATCCGCCCAGGGGATGTCATCCTGCTGAACGGACCGCTCGGCCTCCACGGGATTTCCGTCCTG
The DNA here is from genome assembly GCA_018262835.1 of Candidatus Aminicenantota bacterium. GTDB lineage: Bacteria > Acidobacteriota > Aminicenantia > UBA2199 > UBA2199 > UBA2199. Next base: position 2,482 of record JADFDP010000003.1, on the reverse strand, counting down.
GCCGCCCGCGGCGAATTCGGCCTGCAGGGAAAGATCCGCAGCGACGTCGCTCCGCTCTGGGAGCTGATCAAAAAGTGCCGCAGCCTGGATGTCCCCTTCATGCGCGACCCGACCCGCGGCGGCCTGGCCCAGACCCTGAACGAACTGGCGCATAAAAAAAAGTTCGGCGTGCGCGTCCGGGAAGACCGATTGCCCATCCCCAAAAAAGTGGCCGCGGTCTGCGACCTGCTCGGCTTCGACCCGCTGCATGTGGCCAACGAGGGCAAGGTGGTCATGGTCGTGGCCAGGCAGGACGCGGATAAGGCGCTGCGCGCCCTGCGCGGCCATCCCCTGGGCAGGGGCGCCCGCGTCATCGGCGCGATCACGAAAGAGAATCCCGGCCGCGTGGTCATGGCCACCCTCAGCCGGAGTGAGCGCATCGTCATGCCGCCCGTCGGGGAAATTCTCCCCCGCATCTGCTGATGCACGAAGGAGCCATCGCCGTTGCCTTGATCCAGGATATCCTTGAGGTGCGCGAAAAGGAAAATCTGAGCTCCCTGAATACCGCCACCGTCCTGATCGGCCGTTTGCACCACGTCGTCCCCGAAGTGCTGCAAAACCACTTCGGATTGCTGAAAAAAGAATATCCGCCTCTGGTCAAGACGAAACTAGTGATCGAGATCGCACCGGTGGCCATAACGTGTCGCAAGTGCGGCTGTGAAACCGTGATCGAGAAGCCAGAATTCTCCTGTTCCAGTTGCCGCTCAACCGACATCGAAATCACCGGCGGCAGGGAAATGCACCTGAAAGAGATCGAAGGAACCAAAGCCCAATAAAAAAAGTTGTTCGAGGTTCGAAGTTCGATGTTCGATGTTGGAAGAAAAAATCGGGAAATAAATTTCAAACCACAAATTCCAATGTCCTTAACAAAAACCCTTTCGAACTTTTTCTGTTTGTTTTTGTCATTTGCTTAATGGATGTCGGTGCTTAAAATAATTTCGCTACCTGAGATTTATTTTTTTCTTTAACTTCGAACCTCGAACTTTGAACCTGTTAGAACTTCGGTTTATTCCGCAGTATTTCGATCCAGCTCTCCAGCCCGGTGCCGTCGTGGGCCGAAACCTCGACCACGGCGCAGGCGGGATTGACCTTTTTTATGTTTTCACGCAGTTTTTTCAGGGAAAAATTCTTCAAGGGCAAAAAATCGGTTTTGGTGACCAGGCATAACTGCGAGACCTGGAAGGCCAGCGGGTATTTCAGCGGCTTGTCCTCGCCCTCGGTGACGCTGATCAGCAGCACGTTGAGGTGGGCGCCCACGTCGAACTCGGCCGGGCAGACCAGGTTGCCGATGTTTTCCACGAACAGAAGATCCATGCCGTCCAGGCCCAGCTCGTCGATGGCGGTTTGGATCCAGGCCGCCTCCAGGTGGCAGTCGCCGCCAAAGGGGCCGGTGTTGATCTGATATGCCTGCACTCCCAGCTTCTGCAGGCGCTCGGCATCCAGAGTGGTCTGGATGTCGCCTTCGATGACCTTGATTTTTTTGCCCAGCTTCCTGACCGTCTCTTCGATCAAAGTGGTCTTGCCCGAACCAGGGGAGCTCATCAGGTTGACAAAAAATATGTTCTTGTCCTTGAGCTTCTTCCTGATCTCGCCGGCGATGGCGTCATTGGCTTTGAGCAGCTTATGCATGACGGTTATTTTTTTGCTTTCCATGGCTTTTTTATAGCGCATCGCCGCCGAAAATGCAATCAGCAAACATAGCAAACGCATTTCCAGCATCTTTTTTCAGTAAAAGTAAGAAAATTTTGAACTCTTGACAATTTACTTTTTTCAAATATAATGAACCTTAAAAAATCATGACAAACAACATACAAATCATTATTTTACTAACGATTTTTGTGCCCATTGTCGGTTCCCTGACCATCCCCCTGGCCGGCCTCATCTCCCCAAAAGCCCGATCCTTCTGGTCGGTGCTGCTCGCCCTGGCCACCACCGCCTTCTCCATGCTGCTGATCCCCTTCGCTCTCAAAGGAGGTGAGCTGACCTTCCGCAAGAGCATGGCCCTGGGCCTGGACTTCATCATCGTCGCCGACGCCCTTTCGGTGTTCATGGCCATCGCCTCCTCGTTCATCGGGGCGCTGATCGTCATCTACTCCCTGGGGTATATCGGCCACGAGGAGAACCAGAGCGAATACTACCTGATCGTTCTGCTTTTCATCGGCGCCATGATGGGCCTGGTCTTTTCGGCCAACCTGATCTTCATGTACCTGTTCTGGGAGATCGCTGCCATCGCCTGCTGGCGGCTGATCGGGTTCTACCGGGTCAGGGAATACGTGCTCAAGGCCGACAAGGCCTTCCTGGTGACGTTCTTCGGAGCCGTGTTCATGCTGCTGGGCTTCATACTCATCTACGGCCAGACCGGCACCTTCGACCTCACCGCCATGCGCGGCACCCTGATCCCGGGCGCGGCCGTGCTGCTGATCCTGCTGGGCATGTTCTCCAA